>CAMZEW010000009.1:0-28838 GCA_947305875.1 uncultured Lachnoclostridium sp. | reverse complement strand
CCGGCAAGCCCTGAAAATACACGACTTGTAGGTCTGTCTATCCACCTGACTGCATTTTAAAACTACCACGATTACCGGCACTTGTCAACACATTTTGTTCACAAAAAGTGTATTTTTTTGCACTTTTTTCTCATTGCGGGAACCTAGGCGGGATAAGGCGCGGACGGGGATTACGCCTTACAGGAACGGACGGCCTGACGCACTTCCGCCAAAAGTGACGGGGAAACCGACAATTCGTCCACTCCGAGAGCGATTAATTGCTCCGTAACGGCCGTATCGGCGGCCAGTTCGCCGCATACCGAGACCGGAATGCCCTTCCGGTGCGCATTTCCGACCGTCATCGCAATCAGACGGAATACCGCTTCGTGATGCGGGTCGTAATAACGCGCCATCGAAACGTTCTTGCGGTCCACGGCAAGGACGTACTGTGAAAGGTCATTGGTGCCGATGCTGAAGAAGTCCGCATATTCGCTGAGGCGGTCGCTGATTAGCGCTGCCGCGGGCGTCTCAATCATGATTCCCTGCCGGACGGAGGACGCGTCAATCCCCTCCGAAAGCAGCTGTTCTTTCACTTCTTTGACAATCCCGGCAATCTCCTTCATCTCCCACTCGGAAGTAATCATCGGATAGAGCACCGAAACGTTCTTCCCTGCACCCGCACGGAATACGGCGCGGAGCTGCGTCTTGAAGAGTTCCCGGTCGGCAAGCGACACACGGATGGCGCGCTGCCCGAGGGCGGGATTTTCTTCCTTCGGCATCGGAAGACACGGCGCGGGCTTGTCCGCTCCGATATCGATTGTACGGATAACGACCGGAAGATCTCCCATCGCTTCCGTGACTTTCCGGTAATAGGCATACTGTTCCTCCTCGGAGGGCGCCTGCGCGGCGTTTAAGAAAAGAAACTCGGTCCGAAGCAGTCCGATTCCTTCGGCGCCGTACTGTCTCGCGGTTTCGGCTTCCGCAGGGTCACCGATGTTCGCGCGGAGCGGAATCCGCTTGCCTCCTGCGGTTACAGACGGCTCGGACGCGTGGCTCTTACGCTTTTCTTCGTGCTCTGCGCTCTCCGCCAGGATGCGCAGATATTCCTTCACGGCGGCGGCATCGGGATCCACGATCAAAACGCCGCGGCTTCCATCCAAAATGGCCTTCCGACCGTTCATTCCGGGGTCTAAGGTAATTCCGGTAAGCGCCGGAATGCCCATGCTTCTAGCAAGAATCGCAACATGCGAATAAGCCGTTCCCTGCTCGGTCACGATTCCGAGAATACGGCTCCTGTCCTGTCTTACGAGATCGCCGGGCGTCAGGTCCCTTGCCGCAAGAATGTGCGGCTCCTCCGGGTCGGTAGCTTCCTTCCCGCCTGAGAGAATCCGTATAAGCCGTTCCGTAATATCCTTCACGTCCTGCGCTCTTGCGCGGAAATAATCATCCTCCATATCGGAGAACATCTTCGAGAAATGCTCTCCCGCAAGGTACACGGCATACTCCGCGCAGAGACTGCGGCTTGATATGGTGCGGACAACCTCTTCGCGGTAATCCACATCCTCGGTCATCATCGCGTGCACTTCGAAAATCCGCGCGTTCCAGCTGCCGACGTTCTTCTCCGCCTTCGCGGAAAGTGCGCGCAGCTCTCCCGCCGCCTGCGAAACAGCCGCTTCATAGCGTCTGATTTCCGCTTCCGGATCGGCTACCGGAACCGGTGTAACCCGCTCGCAGTCTTCCCTTCTCAGATAAACCGTTCCGATTGCAATCTGCCCGGATATTCTGTGTCCCTGATAAACTTCCATATTGCCCCTCTCCGCGCTTACGCCTGCGGCAAATGCCACACTGATGCCGTCACATCACCAAAACCGTTCAAACAGTTTCCGGATATCCGCTTCCTTGGCATCCGCTCTTCCGCTTACCGAATGCGCCGGTCCGCCGCCCTTCGCTCCGAGTTCTTCTTTAAGAGCTTTCTGAATCACCGTCACATTTCCGCCCGGGCACTCAAGAAGATAACGGTATCCGCGCTCTTCGTCCCCACTGAAGATTGCGCATACCCCCTTCACGTACTGCTCGGCAGTATCCATCGCGAAGCGGAGCACGCTGCCGTCGCCCGGAAGAAACAGAAGCAGCCTGTCGGGTGCCTCCGGCGTACATGAATCTTTGATTTTCGCAGCCGCTGAAGCCCGGTCTGCTTCCACGAGCCGGTAATTCAGTTCTTTATTGTCATTTAACAGTTTTTCGATTGCGGATACGATGCCATCCGGCTTAACGGAAAGCCGCTGCCCGGCTTCCGCGATTAACTTAAGGCTTGCCCGGTAATGCTCCACGGCGCGGAACCCAGCAATGTAATGAAGGCGGACGCCGCCTTTATAATTCTCGCGGGACAGAATCTTCATGCATCCGATTTCCGCTGTGCCCCTTACATGCGGCACGCAGCACGCGCAGAGGTCGATATCTTCGATCTCCACAAGCCGGATCGGACCCGTAAGTTCCTTCTTGCTGCGGTACGCGAGGTTCTTTGTTTCCTCTTCGGACGGATACCACGCGCGGATCTTATGATTCTCGATGATCACCTGATTGGCAAGCGTCTCGAGCCGCTCGACGTCCGCGTCGCAAAGTACGCCGTTATAGTCCATCGTCGCGCTGTTTTCGCTCAGATGGAAGCCGACATTCGCAAACCCGTACAGCCTGTGCACAAGCCCCGAGAAGATATGCTCCGCAGAGTGCATCTGCATATTCCGGAAACGGAACTCCCGGTCAACCTCGCAGTGTACCTTCTGTCCGGGAGATATCGTTCCCGAGACAAAATGCACGATCTCGCCGTCCCTAATCTGCACGTCAGTCACCGGATAACCGTCAATCGTGCCGCGGTCCGGAGACTGTCCGCCCTCTTCCGGGAAGAAATATGTGCCGTCAAACACAACCTTCGTTCCCTTATCGAACGGTTCGGTCCGTACAGCCTCTGTGTCGAACACATAGGTGTAGGAATCGGTTTCATACCATCGCTCCGTCATCGGATTTCCTCCAGAATTTTCTTATAACTCTCATTGACCGGGTTGCCGTTCTGATAGAGATGAAACTCCGCATGCCCGTTCAGAAGAATGAATGCATTCAGCATGTTTTTCTTTACATTTATCGGTTCTACTGATGTAGAATCTGTGAGCCACACAAACGCCAGAAGCCGTCCGTAACTGTCCCGGTTGTTCGTTTCGTCCTCATATTCGAGATACAGCTTCTGGTTTTTCTTAAGGTACCCCGAAAGGAACTCCGCAGCGCGCCTTCCGGCCTCCGAATTCTTCGTTTCGTCGGGGTGCACGCTCTCCGGCGCGTCAATCATCAAAAGGCGGACCGTTTCTTCGCTTCCGTCAGGCATCCGCACGCAGATTGTATCGCCGTCATAGACCGAGATGAGCCTGACCGGAACGAGTCCGTTCTTCGTGCGGCTCTTTTTGAACCACCCGAAGCCGTTTCCGGACAGGTAAAGCGAGCGGAGCAGGATTCCGAGAAGAATCAGAAGAACCGCGGACGCAAGAACGACCCTCCGCACTTTCTTTTTCATGTTTCCGCCTTTCCGGCTTCGGTATCGCCGTCCCCGGAGTTATCTTCATCCGCGTCGTCCGAATCTTCGCCGTCATCCGGCTCATCCTTACCCGTGGGCGGAATCTTCGGCGCGTTCTCAAGGTAAGGCATCAGCTCGCGCCACTCGTGGCGGACCGTGTCATTTTCCCCGTCAAATGCAATGTCCGTAAATGCATATTCATACGAAATGCTCTTCTGAGCCGACTGTTCGGAAACGCACACGCCGTATTCGTCGTATTCGTATCGGATCAAAGCGTTCTCCGGCTCCGCTGCTTCCGGGTCGCCGTCCGCATAGACATTGCCTTCGCGGTCGGAAAGCGCATAGAAACGCATCGAAAGAAGCTTTCCGTCGCCGGAATACTTCGTAAGAATGCTTCCCGACGCCCACACCGTAAAGTAATAACGGATATAGCTTCCGTCTCCGGCAACGCCGCGCTCTTCGTAACCGTAGGCCGTACGTGTAAGCGACACGGAAATCAGCCCGTTCTCATAGGCGTCGGCCGCCTTCTGTCTCGCAAGCTCCGAAGCGAGAATACCGGTCCGGTAGTCGTCGAGTTCATCCGCTTCGAAGGTATATTCCAGTTTGTCAAAGCCGCCGCTGAAGGTATAGTACTCAACCGTCGTCGTGCCCTCGGAAAGCGTTTCAAACGCATATTCCGTCACGGTAGAAGGCGCGCTGCTGTCCGTCCGGTTCACGACAACCGAATCCTCATGATAAGAGGCGCGGTATTCTGTAGAGCGGCTGCCCGCCGTCTCTTTCTTCTTCGTAATCTGCACGTACGAAGCGGGCCACTCGCGGTAGGACGCCTTTCTAATCGTATCAAAAAGCGTCGCAAGCGCATGCGTTCCGGACAGGGAAAGCAGTTCCTCCGGGTCCGTCGATTCGACTGCCGGAAGCAGCCTTCCCTTCGGTACGGAAAGGGCGGACTTCCCTTCCGTTTCGGAAACCGTAAAATTCCGGACCGGGAAGCGGTATACCTTCGCATTCTCTCCGTCCGGCGCCGCAACAATCATCTCATCCTGCTTCGCGGTGATCACCAGAAGAGTCTTTCCGTTTTGAAGAAACACCATCCGGTTATTGACCGAATAAATCTGAAAACGGTCCGCCTGCGAGGACAGGACGTCCGTCTGAATCTTTGAAAGCTCCTGTTCCGTGCTACCGACCGAAAGCGTGTATACGCGCCCCTCGGCGCTCCCCGAAACACGGACGGTGAAAAGCTGCCTGCCGTCTGCATTCTTCACAGTATACGATTCAAGCGAGCCGTATATCTCCCACGAATCTCCGCCGCCGATACCGCCTGCAGAGGAGGTAAATGCCATGCTCCCGCCGCAGCTCCACACTGTATTCCCCTGCTCGTCAACGAAACGGACCGTCCCGGCATATTCCTCCGTGAAGTCCCGGAACGGTTCGGGCGTAGGCTCTTCCGTAACGGGTACGGTTGCGTCCGGACCGGCCTTTTTGTTCTTCTTTCCGCAGCCCGTAAGCGCCCAGAGAAGCGCGATGAGCAGTCCGGTTGTCAGAATGATTCGTCTCATTTGTTAAACTCCGTAATGTTGGCTTCGTTCAGCGTAAAATCATAATAGTTCAGATCCTCGCGGAAGGTCCAGCCGACGCCCTTCCAGAACTGGTTTCCGACCACATTGGTCCGAAACGCAATCAGAGTAACCTTGTTAATCTGCTCTTCCTTGAGCGCGCGCATGCAGGCGACCGCCATCGATTTGCCGATGCCCTGCTTGCGGTACTCTTCCTTCACGCACACGTGGTAGAACGTGCCGCGCCGTCCGTCGTGGCCGCACAGAATCGCACCGATAATCTTACCGTCCGAAACCGCCACCATGCTGGTTTTCGGATTGCGCATAAGAAACCGCCGCACGCCTTCCTCGGAATCGTCGATGGAACGGATTCCGAAGCCGTGTATGCTCTGCCAGAGCGCATACACCCCTTTATAATCGTCCATCGTCATAACACGGATTTCATAGTCAACTTTCTTCATACAAACCTTTCTCACCGCTGTGGCATTTTCCGAAAAATGCCACGCAATATTCAAAACGGGCGGTCCCTTCAACGGGGAACCGCCCATATCGTTTCGGAATCTGTGCGGGTCTGATCTTTATGCCCAGTTATGGCCGATCAGCCACGTCTTGCTCTGCTCAAGCGCATCGCTAGTCTTCGTCTCCAGAACGCAGTTTGCGTTGCATTTCTGGGCGAACTCAAGTCTCGTCTGCAGGTCGATGTCACCGTCGCCGAGACCGAGATGACTAGCCGGAGGATTATCCTTTCCGTCATGTACATGGAAGTGTACGATGCGGTTCCAGCTCTTAAGAAGGAACGGCATATCGATTTCGCCGGTTGCCTTCGAATGTCCGATATCCCAGGTAAGCGCGAACTTCGGGCTCTCAAGAAGAACGGCAATTGCTTCGGTCTCGTAAGGCTTGAAGCCGTCGGTGTTCTCAATCGTGATCAGAATCTTCTCATTGCCGATCCAGTCCTCAACGAGAGCGCGGAACTTCTTGAACGACTCGAGGTACTCTTCCTTACGCTTCTCGTAAAGCATAACCTTCTCATCGGGAAGAGTGATATGAATACCGTGAACCATATGCATGTTGATGATGAACGGGCTGTCCTCCGGATTCAGCTCCGAAAGCTTCTTCGCCACGCGGATGGTGCGGCGCATCGTCTCTAAGTAAGCTTCCGCCACAAGGGGATTGAAATCCGCAACGTCGAAATTCTCTTCCATATGGATGGAATAGAAAATTCCGGCCTTTTCGGCGGCGGCGCGAAGCACTTCCGTGTTCTCCAGGCGGTCCACCTGGTACTGCGGGAAGTTCATATTCAATTCGACAAAGGACAAGCCGAGACGCTCACAAAGCTTCACGTCCTCCTCCAAAGTCTTATTCTCAATCAACGCAGGCATTCCGAACAACATGACACAGGTCCTCCTATCATCTTTATAGCACTATTGTAGTCATTTTGCGCGGTCTTGTCAATGTCTCGCGGGTATTTTAAAAGTCTCTCTGTCGACCGCACTGTTTTCCGCTCGATAAAGCGCCTACTGCCATTATTCAGCATTCTCAGGCATAACAAAAAGGATATACAAAATCAAAACTCTTGTATCATTCTCCTGAACGACTATTATTTTCTCATCCACCCATCTTTTGCCAGGCAATTCAGCGTCTCTAATCAGATTCCACTCTTCTACACACTTTCCGACGTCTACTCCGTCGAACAGTTCTTTTTCCCCATCAGTTAACGAGAAAGAAGCCGGGAGCTCAACTGAATTCCATCCTTGATTTTCCAATTGAGAGGCAATATCATCCCATTCTGGCTTTGACAAGTCTATTCGAGCTTCGAAATGCGTTTTGCTGTTAGTCGATAATTCTTTTATGACGCTGTGCCCCGGGAAAACCAAATTATACTGCTTTTTCACTATCGTTTCATCTATCGTTTTACTGGTGTCCTCCTCTGTCGGTTCCGAATTCCTTTTACCTTTATTCTTAATCATATATATTACGGTACTTCCTAACACCAACAGGATAACAATTATACTTATACAAATGACTCTTTTTTTCATCCGGCGCCCCGATAACAAGAATTACGCTCTATCGTGTTTTGACAAAGGGCCTTTTCTGTATACTTAAGAATGCCCTATACTCGATTATCACCGAGCCCTCTTGATAAGAAACAAACAAATGAAATCCCATCTTATTCTGCAGTACCTTGGGGAATACATCTGCATTCATGTAACACCACAAGTACTCATTATTACCTTTCATTTCGTCTTGGCTTATTAACTCCGTCATCGGAGTATAATAGTCCACATCTTCTTCAACTTGCCATCCACCGTCAATCAAACCTGCTCTTAAAACCCGATACGCGTCTATTCCCATCTCTAACCTGGCAATTTGGGTTTCGCCGAAGAAGTTGGTTTCACAGAGATATTCCTTCGTAATATATGGTTCAAATTTCTTTTTTTCCTGCCTATACTTCCGAAACGGTATCATGTGCCCGCAAATCAAATAGTATATGCCTACCAAAACCAATAGCAAGCATACAATGACGGCAAATACTATTGTTAGTTTTATTGTAAGCTTTCTCTCCTTCATTTTCCCCAACTCCTATAATAATTTGCTAACATTTGACGAACACTCATCTTACCCCTACCAAGTATTGTAATTCCTCCTTGATAATGATTTGATGAATTTCTTGCTGTATAGACCAGCCACCCATAGTTCAAACTCCTATTTGAGGTATTCCACTTTCTCCATTCTGCATCGTCATTAGGCTTATTTGTTCCAGCATCGACTGTTCCATCCGCTGCAAACACTGCTGCTCCAAATCGGTCTGCAAAAGTCCTCGCGATATTACTATTGCGCCAATCATAATGGCCACAATTACACCCCAACAGAATGATGGCAGTAATATTTTTAAAACTCAGACTGTTCTTTATTGTGCTTATGGTTGCAATCACAGTAGTTCCAGAACCTAACAACTTTTGCGGTTCACCATGACAGTCAATCACAACAACAAACTGTGTATATCCCATGGAATTCCATGCGTATACAAACTCACTAGATGTATTAAACCTGAATCGTCCTGTCCCTGAAGTTGTATTTGGCTTGCTTCTAACAAAAGAATTCACTTCTTGTATTATACCAGAAGTCTCGTTCCAAAACTCCGAAGTCGCGAGTACAGAATTCGAATAATAGTCTCTTCCACTTTCATCACAGTATATAACTGGATTATTCCCACAATACACAAACAGACTCTCTATACTCTCTTCTTCTCCATAGAAAAAACTCTCAAGGTCATCATAACTGATGAAACGCTTTGTGTTTGGATCATAGTATCGGGATTCCAGATAATATAGCCCGGTTTCGTTGTCATAATAGTATCCGCGATAACGGATAGGGTTTCTCGTTGCAAGAGCACTATCTCCGGTAACAGAAAGCAACGCACCCCAAATGTCATAAGAATAAGAACAGAGAGTCTTCCCGTTTTCATTCAGGATACCAATTACATCTCCGAAAATACTATACTGATAGTAGTATCTCTTTCCGTTCCACTCAAATCCTACCAGATTGAAGTTTCCGTCATAAGTATAATAAATCGAATCATCCGATAACTCTGCAATCAAATCGTGTCCTTCATAGATGAATTCTATGGAAAGTCCATTAACAATCTTCTCCTCACGAAGTCCATCATAGCCATAGCGATAGCATGCCTGCACACCATCGGAGTTTACTTCAGAAAGCTTGCCCGTAGCCCAAGTTAATTCCAAGCCGTTATAGTACTTCTTCGGCTTTCCGAGAGTATCATAAGTAATGTTCTTTCCGTCAAAGGAAGTCAATACATCTGACCATGCCGTTCCATATGCATAAGACTTCACGTATTCCTGACCATTCTGCCTCGTCTTCGTTTGGGTCAGGTTTCCATAAGAATCGTAAGTATAATCGTTTACAATCTCCGCTCCGGACACCGTCCATGAATCTCGGATAACATATCCTCTGGCGTTAAAGTGTATCGTATGAATTTCTTCTCCGACGGAGTACTTCAACACCCTCGCATTTGCATCGGAGACAAGGATTTCCCCTTTTTTGTTTTGCGGAACACTTTGCCCGGTCGTTCCGTCCGTAAGTAAGAGGGAATCCCCATATGCATAAGCATCATCCTTGCAGTTTACCTTCTGGGTTTTCTGCAACCCATCGAACGAATAGTCCGCCTGATAGAGTGGATAATCATAGGTATAGTGAATCGAATAATCCGTGGCATCAATCGTCACATAATTCCCATAATCATCATATGTGTAACTTACATATACGGAACCGTTCTTCGATACAGATGCGAGCAGGTCTAAATCGTCATAGGACATCTCATACAACGACTGGTTCCTATATGAAATCAGATTGTCCTTCTCATCATAACGATACACCTCATTCAGCGTATCAAAATACGAAACCGTATCTTCCTTTTCCGATTTCGAAATCTGCTTAACGACACTCCCGTTAATGAGGTACCGGACATTTGAATCGTCTTCCGTGATGGAATACTTATTATCTCCGACATATAGGTTCTCCAGATGGTCGTCTTCATATTCGTATCGGATCTGTTTTCTGCTTCCGTCCTGATAACATACTTCTACATGGCATAAACGATTTAAACTGTCATACTCATATGATTTCACATAATCATCGTTTGTATAGCAGACATCTCGTCGGAGAAGTCTGTCATAACAAGTGATTCCATCATTATCTGCAAAATAAACGTAGTAATCCGAATTAGGGAAAACATCCGTCACATATGGATTCGTTTCCGAAAGCCAGATTTCATAAGCATCCGTCACCCCGTCTGAATCGGAATCGTTTCCATAGGCTGAATACAGCATTCCGTTCTCTTCGGTTACTGACAACGGCTCTGATTTCAGAACATACCCGAAAGAATCCTTCATGATTGCGGCATAATCCGTGTAAATACCCCATGAGGGAAGGATTTCTGCATCTTCCCTGACATTCTCCGCAATCAAAGAAAACTGTCCTTCTCCTTCTTCCCGTCCGTAGATATCCATCGACGCATATGTAAAGTTCGCGTTTCCGAACAGATAATTCTTTCCATCCTCTTCATATATGGATACCTCGGCGGTACGATTCTGTAAACCTTTTATGGTTTTACTGTCGACGCTGTTATCTGTCTGATATGTTCCGATATAGATTTCTATCTTATCCGCCGCAATAGCTTCATTTACATCCGCTTCTGATCCGGTGATGAACACCTTTTTATCTGCGCAAACGGCACCATTTACGGTCAGATTGGTACAATAAATGTTGATGCTTCCACTGGTTGAAAGCAGGAATCCGGTGTCCTTGATAATCACATTTGCCGCTGAAACCGTAACATCTCCTTTGGCAACAAATGGCTTGGCAATCGTAACCGTCGTCCCGGAAAGGGACGCATTCCCAGATACATGAGTCTCTTTTTCAATCGTATAATTTTCCGCTCCCACATAGAGACTGTCTTTCATTTCCGTTTCCGGAGAAAGCCAGCCAAGTAAGTTATTCTTAATTGTTTCCTTTGATACGGCATTCTCAGGTGAAGCATACCTTATCCCGTTCACGGATGCGTTATCTGCATAAAGGATTTCATTGGGGACTTCATTTTCCTTATTCTTTCCGCCTTTGCGCCCGCCATATGCCATTCCTGTATTCCATGTAAACGATATTGAAATTTAAAGAACAAGAATAAACGACAATACTTTTCTTCTCATAAAAAAACCTCCTGTATCTGTATGGGATACAAAGAGGCCTTATCAATTCCATATTCAATTCTAATTAATCCCCCACATACCCCAAACAAACAATATCATACTTTAAGAACCAGTGTCAACTCTTTCCTTCCCCCGCGGTCAATTCTCCCCCCACATTTATTCTAAATCTTCCCCTAACATCCTTGTATAAAGGAACTCGATCCGGTCGCCCGGCTTTACGGTCGCCGAGCCGCATCCGACCGGCATTGTCACGCCGTTAATCCGGTAGATCCAGCCCGACATGTCTCCGTACGCAAATTCATACAATTCTGCGATTCCCTTGACATAGACGGAAGACCCGCTTCCGGTGTAATCCATCGGGATTCGTTCTTTCCTGGTCATGCGTTCAAGTACGGCAAATGCCGTGTCCCCGTCCGCAATCGGACACACGGTACGCGCTAAGATTACGCCGTCGTCCGGTACTCCGGGTTCCGAGGCAATTGTATCGCAGCGGATCGTCAGGTACACCTCTCCGACCGGGTTCTCGACGCCGTACGATTCGTAGTGCTCCTTCACCGTTTCGAAATTCGTAAAGAACACAAGTACCGTCAGGGCTGCCGCAATCCCGGCGGTGAACAGCACGTTGCGCTTTGTGAGGTGTTTCCGTTTCGCGAGGATGAAAAGCACCGCCCCCGCAAGAATCCAGATTACCGCAAGCGAGACGGGAAGGAAAATGTTCCCTTTTCCGTCCGGCTTTGCCGCTGAATCCGCCGTGTCCCCGGCGGGTTTCTCTATGGCCGCCGTCGGGCTCACCGTCTGCTCCGGTTTGTTCGGAATCTCTATCGCGAGGTTCTTTCGTGTAAGCTGATATAACCCTTCTTTTCCCTCAAAAAATCTCCGGTAGGCAACTGCCGCGCAAAGTGCTTCGGCGGTCGCTATTCCGCTTGTTTCCCCGCCTTCCGTGTGGCGGAATGATCCGTCTTCAAGGCGGAATCGGGTCAGTGTCGTAAACAGGTCCTCCCCGTTCTTTAAAAACCGCTCGTCCGTCCTGCAGTCAATCCCGAGCGAGGAAAGAGCGATAATGACCTGGCATACGCTTTCGCAGTTGTCCGAGCCGAAGCTTTGATAACCGCCGTTAGCTAACTGTGCTTCCGAAAGGAATGAAAGCGCCCGGTCAACCGATGCGGTCACATCGGAATCCGTTTTGTAATACGGTGCGAGCGCCTCCAGCGACATCGCGGTGACATCCGGATCGCCGAAGTCGCCGCGGAGGCTGAAGCCGCCGTCTTCACACTGTCTTGCAAGCAAATCGGCAGGCGTGACATAGGCCGTTTTCGTATTGTTCGAGAGATGCAGCCCGTACACAAGGCTCATGATGTCGCCCTGCGCACGGGAACGGATTTCTTCATCCGACGGAAGCGCAATTCCCATCGACCAGCAGATCATGCGCCGGTTAAGCCAGGTCGCGCCGGACACGCTCTTATCCTTTTCCGAAACATAAGCCAGATACTTTGTTCCGAATGCCGTGAAATCATAGTCCGTGCCGCTCTGTGAAAAAGCCAGGTAATACCACTCGACAGGGACCGAGAAGATGCTTTCCGCGTCCCCGTTAAGCCATTCCTGCACACTGTTGACGCGCGCAGACGAACAGAGGAAGGAACATATTCCTTCCTCATACCGTTCTGCCGGGTTCGCACCTGCCTGCGCACGCACTGCCGGAAGAAGCAATGCGATAAGCAGAACAAATGCAGCGAACCGGATACTCGGTTTTCGTCCGTTACGTCTCATGATCCGTTCCGATCAATCCTTTTTTCTCTTCAAAATCACAACCGCAATAATCGCAACCACAATCAAACCCAAAACAATGCAGAGAATCAGGACAACCGGCGTTTTCGGCTTGGAATTATCATTCACCACTTTATCAGTTTCTGCGGAAACCGTCGGTGTGGCGGGCTTCTCTTCGGGGCTCAGCGTCGGGGTCGGCGTCGGCGTATCGGTCGGCTCAGCCTTGCTCTCGATTGTAGCCACGCAGAGCGGAGGAACCAAAACCGTGTTGGATTTCACCGCGCTGATAACATGTTCACCGGCTTTGTCAATCTTAATCGTTGCCTTGCCTTCTGCGTCCGTAACAGTAAGTACGTCCACGCCGTCAACAAGAATATGCGCACCCTCAACAGGGCTGTTCAGCTGGGAATAATCCGCTGCATAACCTGCCGCGGAAAGAACAAGCGAAATCTCATCTCCTGCTTTTGCGGAAACCGTGTTCTTGTCGAAGAAGCAATACGTGTCCGACCAGGTCACAAGATCGGTGTAGATATACGCATAAACATAATCCCCGTTCTTGACCGGATCGCCGAGACCCATAGAGAAAGCGTTGTTTACAAGGTAGCCGTAACCGGTTCCGTTGTCATATCCCCACAGAAGATCAAGCTGCAGGCCGTAATCGCCTACCGAGGTCTTAATTCCCTTCTCGGCGCCGCCTTCATAATAAGCCTCATGTGCGCACACAAGCGCGTCTCCGACGGTAAGCGTTCCGTCATTGTCAACGTCCGTAACGGTTACCGGCTTCTGAACGAGCACAGCTTCACCATTTTGATCGGCAATCGACACATACACTTCGGTGTCATCGGCCATTGCAACGCCGCACATCATGAGAAGCATTACAAAAGTCATCAATACGATACGAATCTTTTTCATGATAAAAACAATCCTTCTTTCTTTTTTATTCTTTCCAACTTCTTCCCGACCGGACCGGCGAGAAGAAGGAGAAATACGACATTGGAGACGGCATATTCCGCCGTCAGCGGCAGCGCCGCAATCACAGCCGCCGCATATTCTTTCGGGACGAAGGTCCCCTCCGCCCAGAGGACGGTCCAGACATCCATCGTAACGGAGTACAGAATTCCCGCAAGCGCTCCGTAAATGCAAAGCCACACAATATGCTTTTTCAAAATTCCCCTGCACAAACCTGCGATCAGCCCGAGGATTCCCCAGGCAAACATCTGAAACGGTGTCCACGGCCCCTGGCCGAAGTAGAAATTCGAAACAACCGCCGAAAGCGAACCGACGACAAATCCGGCCTCTCCCCCGAAACTGACGGCAACGATGATAGTTACCGCGGTAACCGGCTTGAACCCCGGAAGCGCCACGAAAACGATGCGCCCGATAACGGAAAGAGCAATCAAAACGGCAAGCACCATCAGCTCCTTCGCGGTGCTCTCGCGCCGCTCAAACGCATAAAAAAGCGGCAGGCATGAAAGAACCGCAACCGAAAGCGCCACCCATGCGTAGAACTTCTCGCGGAACACGACCGCCCCGAAGACGACGACCGCCGGAATCAAAACAGCAAGAAGAAGGATTGTAACGGTCTTCTTCATGCCCTGTCCCTCCCGCGGGACGCTTCCCCGACTTCTTCACACGTAATTGCTCCCGGAAAATGCCACCCCGCAATCCGGCATGCAGCCGTCGTATAGAAAGCATTTTCTTTAAAGAACGCGTGCGTGCTCTTAACCGCCGTAACGCCTCCGTCGAAACAGAGTCCGACGCGGTCTGCCGAGGCAGCCGCGAAATCCGTATCATGCGTCACCGTGAGAATCGTTGTCCCTTCCTGCTTCAGTTCCATAAGAAGGCTTCGGAAATCCTCTTTATAACGGGCGTCGAGCCCTTTGGTCGGCTCATCTAAAAGCAGCAGTTTCGGCTTATATAACAGCACCTTCACAAGCGCTGCCTTCTGCTGTTCACCGCCGCTCAGATCGTACGGATGACGGTCTGAAAACGAAGCCGCACCGAGCCGTTCCGCCATTCTTGCGATGGCCTCATCCCGCTCCTTCTCCGGTACGGAAAGCGCTTTACAGGCGAGCAGCCAGTCCTCCCGGACGGTATCCGAAACGAAGACGTCCTTCGGGTCCTGAGGAAGCATCGAAACCGTGCCCCGGAACAGTTCGCTGCTCCGGTACGAGGCAAGCTTCTTTCCGAACAGTTTTACCGAACCGGCGTATGCTTTTCCTACGCCCGAAAGGATGTGTAATAACGTCGTCTTGCCGCTTCCGTTGCCTCCGAGCAGGCAGAAATGCTCGCCCTCGTATATTGTCAGGGAAGCGTCCTTTAGGATGTCCTTCCCGGTTCTTTCATAGCGGAAATATACTTCCGACAGCTCCGCCGCCTTCGCTTCGGAAAGCGCCGGTTCCGGCGTCTCGTACGGATACCGGTTGTCTTCGAACCGTTCTCTTAAAAACGCTCTGCCGTCCGTTACCGTAAGCGGCAACCGGCCGGTTCCGCCGAGCTTCATGAAGATGCGTGAAGCCGCAGGCATTGCCGCCGCAATCGGATGGTTTTCATCGCGGAACGATTCGCCGAGCGAATCCGCATCGCCGTTAATCGTAAGCTTTCCGTCCGTAAGCACCATCACCTTATCCGCAAGCGGAAGGATATCTTCAAGCCGGTGTTCCGCAATCAGTATCGTGACGCCCAACTCACGGTGTACGCGCTCTAACATCGACAGAAAGTTTCCTGCGGCAATCGGGTCAAGCTGCGCAGTCGGTTCATCAAGAAGCAGCAGTCTCGGGTTCACGGTCATGACCGAAGCAAGATTCAAAAGCTGCTTCTGTCCTCCGGACAGTTCGTCGGTCCGCTTATGATACCACTCTTCGATTCCGAAATAGGTTGCCATTTCCGCAACGCGCGTCCGTATGGTCTCGCGGTCCGTCCCGAGATTCTCAAGGCCAAATGCGAGTTCATGCCACACGACATCCGTCACAATCTGGCTGTCCGGGTCCTGTCTGATAAGACCGATTTCCGAAGCCGAAACGCGGGCATCAAGCTCTTCCGACAGGGTTCCTCCGAAACGGCATGTCCCGCTCTTCTTTCCAAAGGGCGCCACCTCTTTTTTGAGGAGGTGCAGAAGCGTTGACTTGCCGCAGCCGGAAGCGCCGCAAAGCACGGTGAACGAACCTTCCTTAAGCGAGAAGGATAAATCCGACAGCGCGGGCGCGGTTCCGTCCGGATACGTAAATGTCAGATTTTCGACCTGTAGCAATTCCATAGAAGCCTGTGTCTTCCTTCGTAAAGCGGTGCCCCGAGCACCAGAATGATGTATGCCGTAAGTCCCGGAACCGTAAGCGCGCTGCGGCTTACGGAAAGGACCGGATAAAAATCCGTATGAAGCGCACCCGCCGCAAGTGCGGCAATCACAACGGAATCAAGTAACAGAATCAGGAACAGCAAAACCCCGTCTTCCTTCCGGAACCGGAATACCGAATAATGCGTCCTGCCTTTCAGTCCGTACCCTCTTGCCTTCATCGAAGAACTGACCGAAACCGCATGGTCAAGCGACCATGTGACAAGCATTGAGAACGTCTTCGCGCCGCCCGTAATCCTTCCGACCGCGTCTCCGTCGCCGTATAACCCGAGCGTCCGCTGTTCGTTCCGCATCGTTTCGCCTCTCCTTCGAAGAAGCGGAATCATCCGAAGCGACGAGGAAAGAAGAAGTGCCGTCTTAGGGGCAACGTTTCCGAGAAGCGCAATCCAGCGTTCCCCGGTCACAAACCGGTTCAGACACCGGCACCATAACAGTACCGAAAGCACGCACGTGGCATTCCGTACACCGTACAAAACGGCTTCGAATGTAATCGCGTGCCCGTTCAGAAAGAACAGCTCGGTGCGTCCGCGATGTGAAAACAGCGGGTTCGTTATGACAACCGCCGCGAACAGAAGCGTAAGCCACAAGACGGTCCGTACCTTAGGCGGCTCCGGTTCAATCAAAAGGAGCAGCACCAAAACCGCGCAGAGCGCCGCAAGCGGCAGCAGCGGATTTAAAGTGAATACCGCGGGAATTGTAACCGACAGGATATAGATTAAAAGGACTGCCGGGTGTATCCGTTCGTATGCCATTTTCCTTCCTTTCGCATAAATAAAGAGAGTCCCGGCGCCGATATGACGCGGGACTCCCGTAAGAAGTCAGGGCAGAATTATGCCGTCTCGTCATATACAGTCGTTTCGGTCGTTCCGGGCTCGAACCGGATCAGGGGGTCATCTACTCATTTTCACAACGTTAAACTGTACGTTTTATTGTATGCAGTTCTATGCTATTTTGCTTTCGTGCTTTTCTTCGCGGCTGGTTTCTTCGCCGGTTTCTTCTCCGCTGTCCCGGCCTTCGCGGGCTTCTTCGCAGCGGATTTCTTCGCAGGGGTTTTCGTTTCGGCCGCGTCAATCAGCTTACAGATTTCTTTGCAGATCTTCGCCGGCGTCTTGCCGTCGGTGTCGATCACAACCTCGCCCGGGTAAGGCGGAAGCTGGAGCCAGAAGAACGAAACGTCTTCGCCCTCGCGGGCGTCATGCCTTGCTTTAAGGGTGTCTTCAGAGCAGACAAGCTGGTAACTGAGCACCGTGTAATCGTCTGCCGTAATGTTTCTTAGGATGCTCTCGCGGGCGTCGGGGTCGGTCAGCACAACCGAGGAAAATACGACGTATTCATATCCCGAATTCAGGTATGTGGAAAGGAGAAATGCCATGTTTCGGTCGCCGTCCCGAAGACGGTGGTCGCGGATGGAATCCGGATTCACGCACCAGCACCAGTCGCCGTCGCAATAGGCGCTGTTTACGTAGTGCTCGAAAATCTTCCGGGCGACGGTAGATTTACCGACGCAGGGACCGCCGCTTACCAGAATCAGTTTTTTGTGAGCCATGGTGCTTACTTCCCTTCTTTTTGATCATCGGTCGGAGCCGCTTCGGTCTTTTCTTCCTTCTCCGCGGAATCGCCCGTCTCGTAATCGATGACGGTGCGGAACTGCGTCTCGTAAAGGTCGCGGTACACGCCATTCATCGCAAGCAGTTCTTCGTGCGTGCCCTGTTCGGCAATGACGCCGCCGGCGACGACGAGAATCTTGTCGGCCTTGAGTATCGTCGACAGACGGTGCGCGATAACGAGACTCGTGCGGCCCTTCATCATCGTCTCGAGCGCTTCCTGAATCGCGCTTTCCGAAATCGAATCGAGCGCCGAGGTTGCCTCATCGAGAATCAATATCTCAGGATTCTTCAGTATGACGCGGGCAATCGAAAGCCGCTGCTTTTCGCCGCCCGACAGCTTCAGTCCGCGGTTGCCGACTTCGGTGTCATAACCCTTCGGCTGGCTCATGATGAAATCGTGGATGCTTGCCTTTTTGCAGGCTTCCTCGATTTCTTCCATCGTTGCGTCGTCCTTCGCGTATCGAAGGTTATCAAGCACCGTTCCGTTGAACAGGTAAGTGTCCTGCGTGACGACTCCGATGCCCTTCCGAAGCCACGTGAGGTCCATGTCGCGGACGTTCACGCCGCCGATTGTAACCGCACCGCTTACGGTGTCGTAAAGACGCGGAATCAGGTTCACAACCGTGGACTTTCCGGAGCCCGAAGGTCCGACAATCGCGTACGCCGCGCCGCCCGGAACCGTGAAGTTCACGTCGGTAAGAAGCGGCTTGTCCTCGCTGTAACAGAACTCAACATTTTTGTATTCGATATCCTTGCAATGAAGGTCCGGCGTAAGCCCGTTCTCGGGCGATTTGATCGTAATCGGACGGTCCAGATAATCGAAAATTCTCGTAAACAGGGCAAGCGATCTCGTGAAGTCCACGCCGAGGTTCAGAAGCGATTCCACCGGGCGGTACATGCGGTTTATGAGTGCGACCGTTGCGGTAATCGTACCGACCGTGATCGCGGGGTCTTCCTTGATCAGGAAATAGCCGCCGGCCAGGTAGATAAGAAGCGGACCGATCTGCGTGAACATGCCCATCACAACGCGGAACCACCGTCCGCTCTGGGCTTCCTTCAGGGATATCTTCGTGACCTCTTCGTTCTTCTCGACGAAGTGGTCGTATTCCTTCTGCTCTCTCGTAAAAATCTTGACGAGCATCGAACCGCTGACACTAAGCGTCTCGTTGATAATCTGGTTCATCTCGTCCTGCTTCGCGTGGCTCTGCGTCACAAGGCGAAACCTCGTATTGCCGACCACCCTTGACGGGATAATCAGAATCGGGATGACAATCATGCCGATCAAAGCGAGCTTCCAGCTCATCGTAAAGAGCGCGACAAGCGTCGTGACAAGCGTCGCGACGTTGCTCACGATGCTTGTGAGCGTCCCGCTGATCACGGAACTGACGCCGTTGATGTCGGTGTTCATGCGGGTGATGATATCGCCCTGCTTCTCGGTCGTGAAGAACGCGTGCGGCATCTGCTGCAGGTGCGCGTACATCTGGTTCTTCATGTCGAAGATGATCCGCTGCGAAATCCACGCGTTGATATAACTTTCAAGAACGCCGATGACCTGGCTCACCGCAACCGCCGCGAACGCCGCAAGACACAGCGTCAGCAGGCGTTTCATGTCCGGATTGACAAGCGCCTGGTCGACAATCTTACCGGTGATAATGGACGGCAGAAGTCCGATAATCGCTGAAAGCAGAATCGTTATGAAGACAAATGTGAACTGGATCCAGTACGGCTTCAGATAGCCGAGAATCCGGTATATGAGCTCTTTTGAGACCTTCGGTTTGTTTGCTTTTTCCTCGTCCGTCAGATGTCCTCTCGGACCGAGACCGCCGTACATGCCGGGCATAAAAGCCTCCTGTCTTCCGCCGAATCTTCCGCGCTTCGAAGATTCCCGATATATAGTATATTTCTACATTTCGATACACAAAATAATACACTTTGATAATACACGAATCCCACGCAACAATCAACCTGTTTTTCCCGAAAAATGCAAAAAGTGAGGCCCGCTCGAGCCTCACTTTTCCATTTCCATTATATTATTCAAAACGCAGGAACAACTGAATCAGACGCTTCGCGCTTCGAAGGAGATCCTCACGGCTTAAAGCGCCGACCTCCAATGCCGCTTTCAGGCGGTCCGGGAAACCGGTCGCCATCTTGACATCATTGCCTGCAAGCACTTCCTTATAGTGCTCTCCGCGGTTCCACCAGTCCGTCATCACGAGGCCGTTAAAGCCCCATTCCTCCCGCAGTATGTCGGTCAGCAGCTCCTTCGATTCCGAACAGCGGCGGCCGTTAATGATGTTATAGGAACTCATCACGCACCACGGGTCGGATTCCTTTACGATAATCTCAAATACCTTCAGGTAAATCTCACGAAGGGCTCTCTTCGATACCCGCGCATCGCAGTAGATACGGTTCGTTTCCTTATTGTTGCACGCAAAATGCTTCACCGTCGCGGCAACCCTGTTCTCCTGGATTCCTCTTACCTCGGCTGCTGCCAGCTTACCCGCAAGAAGCGGATCCTCCGAGAAGTATTCGAAGTTCCGTCCGCACATCGGATTCCGGTGGATGTTGACCGCAGGCGCAAGCCACATGTGCATGTTGCATTCCTTAAGCTCCGCTCCTGCCGCGCTTCCGACCGCATACAGGAGTTTCTCATCCCAGCTCGATGCAAGAAGCGTCGCGCACGGCCAGCAGGTCGTATAAACGCCGCAGTAAGCGCCGAGACGCACGCCCGCGGGGCCGTCGGCCGTCATGAATGAAGGGATTCCCGCCTCCGGGAGATTGCCCATGCCGAACGTATTGGCCATGCCGGTATTCGGCTGTCCGCCGAGCAGATGGATAAGTTCCTCATCCGTAAGGCTGTCAAGAAATTCGTCAACCGATGCCTTTCCGCCGATTTCTTTCAGAATGCGGATACCCTCCCGGTAAGGCTTGTTGATCAGATGCTGTTCGCGTGAACGGATATAGGGCGTATAACCGGAATCCGCACCCTTCTTAACGCGCATGATTGCGTCCTGATCGGTATCGTAAGGCTCTCCTGTGGGAAGTGCTTCCATCGTGCCGTCCGGAAGCATTCTTTCGGGAAGTTCCCGCGGCTCCAGTACACCGGACAGCTTCTCCGTGATACGGTTTTCAGGAAGTATAAGGGTTTCGGAAAGCGTCACGCCGTCACGAACGGACTCGCCGAGGAAGAACCGGTAGATTCCTGCCTCAAGGACATAACAGTCCGCGGCAATCTTTCCGAGATCGTCATAACTCGCAAACGAAGCGTAAGGAACCGTCATCTTAAGCGCGGCCTCGCGTCCGGGCTCCAGCTCGTCGGTTTTCGCGAACGCAATCAGGCTCCGTCCCGCCTTGCCGAGCTTACCGGCAGGCGCTTCGACATACAGCTGAATGATGTCTCTTCCGGGCATTTTCCCGATATTCGTTACGTAAAATGCCACGGTCAGGCTGTCTTCCCCGATTTCGGTCCGGATCCTCGTGATATCAAACTTCGTATAAGTCAGTCCGTATCCGAACGGGTATACGACACGCTCCTTCGCGCCGGGAACTGTTTCAAAATAGCGGTATCCGACATAGATATCCTCCACATACGGGGCGTAGCGCCCGTTCTCGTGGAATGTCGCCGTCGACGGGTAGGCGTCAAGCGAATCCGCGAAGGTATCGGGAAGCTTTCCGGACGGCGTACCGATTCCTGAGATCAGTTCCGCAGCCGCCGCTCCGCCTTCCATGCCGGGTGACCAGAGGTAAAGCGCCGAGTCCAGATTCTTCTTTTTGATAAACGAAAGGTCCATCATTCCGCCGACATTCAGAAGCACCACAACCTTCTTAAAGGCCGCGCGGGTCTTGTCAATCATGGCCTCTTCGGCGTCGGTCAGATAGAAATCCCGTTTCGGGAAAATCTTCGCCGAAAGCTCATTCATCGGAATGCAGAGGTTCTCAAAGGAATCCGCGTTGTCATCCTGTCCGATAATCCAGGGATTTATCTCATCCTCATAGAATGAGATCTCCGAACGGTCCCAGCCTTCGCCGCTGAAACGGCTTATGGAGACAAATGCGATGTCACTGAACTTAGCTGCCTCTAAAAGAAGCTTCTCGGGAACTTCGGGTTCCACCGCCATTCCGGGCTGCGTTCCGCGTTCGTACTGTTCCTCCACGCTGTCCCGGTAGAAATCGCATAACGGCTCGAAAATCTCGTGCCCGCCGATCTCTTTGAACCCGTCATAGATATTCTTGGAATAAGCGCAGTACACATCTCCGCTTCCGCCGCCTCCGCGCACATAATCGAAGGTTCCTTTTCCGACGAGTGCGATCCTGACGCCTTCCTTAATCGGAAGGGTGTCGTTCACATTTTCAAGAAGTACCATTCCGCTTTTCGCGGCATACTTCGAGAGTTCGCGGTGTGTCACACTGCCCGTTACAAGCTGACCGTCTTCCCCGAGCGGAAGAATCGGCGTATACTTTGCTCTTGCCCATCTGTCCATAATTCTGTCCTCCTCAGAACACGCTTATTCGATTTCCCAGATAACCGTGACGCTGTCGTCCACGCTGATGTCATCCGCTGTCATATTCATGCCGAACGCGGCATTGTCCTCACAAACCGATTCACACTTAAGGGCACGGAAATTCATCGGTTCGGAATACACTTCAATGCTTCCAAAAGAATAATCGATTCCCGCGATGTTAAGTAACTTAACGCCCGCCGCACCGGCAATCACTTCGGCCTTCTCCCGCGCGTCGCTTACCGCGTTTTTCAAAAGCCTGTTGCGGCACGCTTCGATATCCTTGACGGTATAGCGTATGGAAAACTGTGCATTCGATTCTCCCGTCGAAAGCGCGCCGAGAATCTTACCGAGCATGTCTCCTTCCGCGGGGAAACTGAGCTTCATGTTATGGGTAAAGGCAAATCCCACGAATCTCTGTTTCCAGTTTCCGTTCTTGTCCGAATACCCTTCATAACGCGCGTCAATGCTGAAATGTTCCGTCTTCAGGTCTTCCTCTTGAAATCCGAGGGAACAAAAAAGGTCTTTCAGCTTTCCGGTTTCCTTCTCGCTTGCCCTAAGGGCATCCGCATATTTCTTTTTCACATCCTCAACGGTAAGCAGCAGGTCAATCGTATCCGGCTTCACGGAAAGCCTGCCGCGCCCCGTAACTTTGATTGTACGCATGGTTTTCTCCTTATTCCGCCTCACAAACAGGCTTGACGAATATATTATCTAAGAAGTAATCCGCTCTTCCGTCGGTTTCGACGTAAATCTCCGCCGAAGTAAGCCCTTCCGGGATGGAAACGCGCATCTTTACGAGGTTCCATTCTACGCCGGTAGAATCAACGCAGGCAAGCTCTTTCGGTTCCGTTCCGTCAAGCCCTGCGCGGATCAGCCGGTCGGCCGTTTTCACATACATGGAAACATCCACGGTATACCCGACATATGCGCTCACGTCGAGTTTCACGGTCGCATCTTTCTCCTGACGTGTCACTAAGAGCGAATGACTCTTTCCGTCAACCGACTCTTTGTCCGTCACATAGAGGAACGGCAGGTGACCGGCGCCGCGGATGGACGCAATGTTGGTCTCGTCCTCGAAACTTTCCTCCTGACCGATCAGTTCGATGGTCACATCATCAAGATAGAGCGGGCTTACATGACCCGGATTCTCGTCCTTTGTACTGAAGAACAGCCGGATGGAATGCTGGTCGGAAGGTACCTTATAGGAAGCGGAAATCTTCTTCCACTCCGTACCGCCCGTAACGGATGCAATCGTCGGGAAAACGTCCTCAATATCGACACCGAGGCGGATTTCCTTCGCTTCGCTTAATACCCACGCGTCAATCTGAATCGTCTGCCCGAGGAAATCCGAAACGTCACAGGTGATTCCCATCCAGTCGGCAAAACGGGGCGTCGTCGTAAGCGCGGTCTTTCCGCCGTGAGCCTTCTCCTGCGTCAAAATGCACTCACCGAAGCCCTTCATCTTAAAGCCGTAGCTGTCAGGCTTCTTCGGCTCTTCGCCTTCGGGTGTTTCGAAGTCGTAAACCTTCTTCGACATGTCTCTTACGACATACTCGGGTTCGCCGAGATCGCCGCCCTGTACCGCATAAACTAACGCATCGTACGCTTTCTTCTTCGACAGGTCTTTCCGGAACAGTAACGGGTCCGCGCCGCGGATCCACGAATTGTCATCGGTAAGGCCCCAGATGGTAACGCTTGTCAGGTTGACGCCGCTTAGGCGTTCCGCAACCAGCCGCTCGAAGAAGTTTTTATAGAACACCGCCTGGAAATACTCGCGGTTCACATTGGTACAGGTACACTTGACATCAAGCTCGGTGATGTGAACTTCCGGCGCTGCCTCGTTGTATTCGCGGAGCGCCGCGATGTACTCGTCGATGTCGTTGTTGTCGGAGATGTGCCCCTGCATGCCGATGCCACCGAGAAGTCCCTCGCCGATCACGCTTCCGTGCCCGTGTCCTTCCCGCCTGAGGTTTGCTAAAATCGCGGCCTTCTTATCGGGCTGCCACTCATTGTAATCATTATAGAAAAGCACCGGCTGAATCGCCTTAAGCGCTGCCACGTCGCCGGCATCCACTCCGTACTCCTTCGCATACTCCTTCGAGTACTTCGCCACCGCATCGTTTGCGTAGCGGAACGCCCAGTAAATGAAATCATCACCGATTACCTGATACCAGTAACTGTTCCGAAGTCCCGTCTCGGTCTTGTCGGCAAGCTCAATCGCCTCATTCACGACATCCCACGCGTAGATGGTCTCCGCATAGCCTTCCCGGTACATATACTCGACAAGCGAATGAATGTAGCTTTCAAGACGCGCAAGCATCGTGTCACGGTCGACAAAGCATACCGGATTCAGTTTCTCAAAAAACTTAAGCCGCGGGTTCTCCTTAAGCTTCTCCGGGTCGGTCGGAAACGTTACCGGTTTGTAACCCTTGCAGAACGCCTCCTGCGCGCACTGGCTGTGCCATACCATCACGTGTCCGCGCACCTTTATCCCGTTCGATTTTGCGAAATCAAGCATGCGTTTCGCGTTCGGATTGATGACAAAAGGCAGATAATCCTCTCTCGCCTCCGGACTGGCAAATCCCATGTTATAGGCGGGCTTCAGCTCGTTCGCGCACGTCATGCTGGAGAACTCCCGGACAATCAATGCTTCCTTTTCGGGATTTCCGATTTCGTTGTTCGTAAAGCGGTCATGAATGCTCTCCACCGCCGTTCCGATTCGGAACAGGTCCCGATAGACTTCTTTTAATACAGTTTGTTTCCCCATATTCTGTTACCTTTCTTCCGGCGCGGCCGTCCCCGGGCCGCAGAACCGTCAATAACAGTATACCCCATGAACGGAGATACGACAACAGATTATCTTATCGTTTTCGAGGATTTCTTTGTCGTATGTGTTTTTTCGGAAAATGAAACAAAACTTTGTTGTTTTTTGGAATTTGAAATGATATACTGGATGCTGTAATTATTTTCAGAAAGAAAGAAAAACAGGACCTTACAAGACATGAAGTTATTCGAAAAAGACACCGCATTCTATAAGAAAGTGTTGATCCTTGCGATTCCGATTGCACTGCAGAGCCTGATTGCCGTCGGCGTCAATATGCTCGACACGATCATGGTTGGAAGCATCGGAAGTTCGGGCGAAGTTTACGACAACATCTTCGTCGGACCGCTCGGAAAGACGGCCGCGGAGCTGGCGAGCGAACAGTCCCTCTCCGCCGTATCGCTTTCGAACACATTTATCGGAATATACCATATCTTCTGCATGGGTCTCGGCATGGGCGCATCGGTGCTCGTGAGCCGTTACTGGGGCATGAAGCAGAGAGGCGGCGACGAAGCCGAGCAGGCAACGACCGCATTAAAACAGACGGTTTGCCTGATGCTCCGCCTGACGCTGATTCTCGCGACGCTGTTCGCTGTCGTAACCTTATTGATGCCCGAAACCATCATGAAGATGTACGCGAAGAAACAGATCGCCGTAAGCGGCATCACGGACCAGACGGAACTGGCAAAGACCATCGCGGAAAATGCGAACAACCTTGAGATTGTCCGCCGCGGCGCCGATTACCTTCGGTATTCGGTCATCACGTACTTCTTCTTAGGTACTTCGCTGACGGTGACCATCGTCCTTCGAAGCGTCGGCCAGGCATTGTTCCCGCTGTTCGTTTCGATCGGCGCGCTGTTCGTGAACCTGCTCGGAAACTACACGTTCATCTTCGGTCATTTCGGGGCTCCGCGCATGGAAGTAAAGGGTGCCGCGCTCGGTACGCTGATTGCCCGCATATTCGAAGCGGTAATGATTGTCGGATACCTTCTGGTCGTTGACAAGCGCATCCGCTTCCGCATTAAGGATATGTTCATGAAGACCGGCACGCTTGTACGTGAGTACATCCGGATCAGCATTCCGGTACTCATCAGCGACGGCATTCTCGCGCTCGGCAACAACTCGGTTGCGATGGTTATCGGAAAGCTCGGCTCCGAATTCACGTCTGCCAACTCAATCACATCCGTCACGCAGATGATGAGTACCGTAGGCGTGCAGGGCGTATGTCAGGCGGGCGCGATTGTAACCGGTCAGACGCTCGGCCAGGGCGACCGCAAGAAGACGATGAAACAGGGCTGGCTGTTCTTCGGGCTCGGCCTTGCACTCGGACTTTTCGCCGCAGGCATCATTCTTCTGATTATGAACCCGGTTGTCGGCAGCTACAAAGTAAGCGCCGAAACGCAGGCACTTGCGAAACGGCTTATGATTGCCATCAGCATCATTCTCGTCTTCCAGGCGACCAACAGCATTATGACGAAGGGCGTGCTCCGCGGCGGCGGCGATACGAAGATGCTCATGCTTATGGATAATGTATTCCTGTGGGCCATCGCGCTTCCGCTCGGAATCCTTGCGGGATTCGTATTCAAACTCGATCCGTTCTGGATTTACATCTGCTTAAAGTCCGACCAGATTATCAAAGCCGTATGGTGCTATTTCCGCTTGAAGAGCGAGAAATGGATCAAAAAGATTTCGACCGGCACACAAACTGCCGGCGCAAAATAAGACACATTCGGAGGTTTACAACTTATGGGGAAGAAAGCAACAATTACCGTACATCCGAATTTCGCAATCGGCGAGATTTCGAACCAGCTGTTCTCGGCATTCCTTGAGCCGATCGGGACAATGGTCAACGGAACGATGTACAACCCGAAACACCCGACTGCCGATGAGCAGGGATTCCGTACCGACTTCATCAATGCCTTAAAGGCAACCGGTCTTCCGGCCGTACGCCTTCCCGGCGGAAACTTCGTTTCGGCATGGCAGTGGAAGGATTCCATCGGACCGAAGTCCGAGCGGAAGGTACATCTGGATCCCGCCTGGTATCAGTACATCACGAACGAAGTCGGACACGACGAGTACCTGCAGTGGGCCGAGAAGGTCGGCACCGAACCGCTTTACACGGTCAACATGGGAACCGGCCGTACGCAGGACGCGATGGACCTGATTGAGTACACGAACCACGAGGGCGGTACCTACTGGTCCGATCTTCGCCGCAAGAACGGCCATGAGAAGCCCTACGGCGTTAAGACGTGGTATCTCGGAAACGAAATGGACGGTCCTTGGCAGCTCGGAAGCTGGGACAAGGATCCGTTCGGCTACGGCGTTATGGTAAATGAAACCGCGAAAGCGATGAAATGGATTGACGCTTCGATCAAGGTCGGCGTATGCGGTTCCTCCGCTCCGTTCATGGAACATTTTCCGGAATGGGATGAGAAGGCTCTCGATGTCTGCTATGACGCGGTCGATTACCTGTCCGTGCACCACTATCACGCAGCACCTCCCGGAGACGTGCTTTCGTTACTCGGCGGCGCGGAGTACTATGAGGACTTCATCAACACGATTACCGCGATGTGCGATTTCGTGCAAAGTAAGCACCGTTCCCCGAAGAAGATTATGATTTCCTTCGATGAGTACGGCGGAATGATCCGTCCGAACAGCCCGCTGAATCCCGGCTGGGGACGTTACAACATGACGCGCTCGCACTACCGCTTCAATCCGGAACGTAAGTACATCCTGCATGATCCGGACAACATGCCCGACCGCGAGTGGCCCGGCGGCGACCGCATCCATATGCTTTCGATGGCTTCGATTCAGCTCGAGCTGCTTCGTCACGCAGACCGCGTTAAGATCGGCTGCATGACCGGCGGACTCGGCGCCCTCTGCTCCTCGAATCACGACCATGTATGGCGTTCCGCTTCGCACTACGCATTCATGTCGATGCTCAACTACGCGAAGGGTACTTCGATGCAGGTAAGCGTTGACAGTGAAACGTTCGACATCCCGGGCTACGCGATTGACGACACTTCGCAATACACCGGCAAGCAGGGACTCAACTACATCGACAGCGCCTGCGCATGGGATAAGGATAACAAGCGTCTTGCGGTATTCGTCATCAACCGGAACGAGAAGGACGATTATGCATTGAACCTTGACGCGAAGGCCTTCAAAGGCTACAATAAATGCACACACCTCGAGATCGCGACCGACGATCCGGAGCTGAAGAGCCGCTACGGAAACGACGAGCTGTTCGTCCCGAAGGAGAACAAGGAGGCAACGCTTGGCGCGGGCATTCTGAAGACCCATGTGAAACCGCTGTCGTTCAACGTGCTGATTCTCGAGTAAATCATATTACGGAGGGAAAACACATGAAACTTGCAAGAAGACTGCTGATGCTCATGCTCGTGATGCTCGTGGCATTTGCCGTAACGGCATGCGGGGATGACGATGACAAAAAGGACAGCAAAGACAGTAAAACAGGCGTAAAGAAATCCGCATCCTTCAGTGATCCGAAGGAACTGGTGGAATACTATGTGGCGAACGAAGTGCAGTTACAAGACGATATGGATACCATTGAGGGACAGTGCCGGCTGTTTTCGAATGAGACAGCACTGAAAAAACTGGATTTGTACGACGAGGACGATGTAAAATCGCCGAAGTATACCTGGAAGATTACGAAGAGCAAGGAATATAAAGAAGGGGACGATGTCACCGACGGCATGAAGAACTATATCCTCAGGCGCGGAGGAGACGAGGAGCAGGTTCAGGGCGTTTCCATTGTAGAGGTTGCCGTTACTGCGGAAAAGGATGACGAAAAAGAAAAACAGAAGTACTATTTCACTGCTGTAAAGGTCGGCGGCAAATGGTACGTGATCGATGAGTCTTCCGCTGATAACATTAATGAGATTGCGGACAAATGGAGTGAGATGCGATAATAATCCCGCATCCGTTTAACAACCTAAAGCGTAAGAAAAC
>CAMZEW010000008.1:0-28889 GCA_947305875.1 uncultured Lachnoclostridium sp. | reverse complement strand
CAATAAAGCTTTGATAAGTCCCATAGTAAAAATCTCCTTTCAAAATCAAACCGTTGTCAGTTTGTTTGTTTCTTGGTTCTTTTTTCTTCCTTGCGGAGGAAACGGTCATCGCTCGTCCGCAGCCGGAAGGTGTCTTTTAAGACATAATCGGCGGCGTTCTTCGATCTGGACACATTCTTCATGCCGCCTTTCATAATCGAGATGGTAATCAAAGCCACAATCAGTCCGATTACCGCCGCGATGATGTAACTTTTCACCGCAAATTCGCCGAATAAAAGAATCATACCGTACATCTTGCACCTCCTACAGCAGACTGATCAGGGTTCCGAGGATTGCGGTAACCGCACCGAAGATTCCCCAGAAGTATGCCTGTGCACGCTGCTTGCTGATTGGGAGCTCGCCGACCATCTTGCCGGTCTGTCCGTTGATGGCGTACCGGTAATCCTTGCCGCCGTACTTGCAGTTAATAATGTAGACCGGAAGCAGAACGTACTTCACGGAAGGTGACAGAAGCCGCAGGTTCCTGCCGGCCACCCGGATGTTCGAGAAGTCCTTCGCCGTGCTTTTGAACTTGTCCACGGTGCTTGCAATCATCAGTTCCTCCGCCCGGCCGATGCTGGCATCGGGATCCTGATCGAAGCGGTCCGCCAGAAAGCCCGACAGATAAGCCGTCTGAAAAGGCGTAATCGCACTGAAGTCATACGGCCCGACCGATTCCATCAAGGCGTCGTCCATCTTCACCGCGCCGTCCACCGGAACATTGCTGAATCCGAGCTGTCCTTCGCGGTCCAGCTGATAATAGGAGGTCTCCTCCACACGGTATTCTCCCTCGTCAAACCGACGCTGTTTCTCCGCGTCGAAAACGACCGAACCGTCCACCGTGCCGTCGAACAGCCAGAACGGAACATAAACACCCTGCACATCCTGAATCCGCTTGTTCGTAAAAAAGTCTCTCGGGAGCAGCTTCTTGCCCTTTCCGAAAGAATCCACGATGGATTTCATCTTGTCTTTCGTAATTTTGAACGGGATTATGCCGTTCGGCTGAAGCCCGCCGTCGAACGCGTCGTTGATAACAACTTCGCTGTCGCAATAGGGGCAATGCGTTGCCGCCGTGGTCCCGTCCGTGAGAATCTGCGCGCCGCAGGATTTACAGATATAAACCTTGGTGGATGCGTCCGTATTCTGTTGGAGACTCTCTTTGTAATCTCCCCAGCTGAACGCGGAACGGCTCACTCCGCCCTGCGCAGCTGCTTCCATATCGGCAACTTCATACTGATTGCCGCAGGACGCGCACGCAAGCTTGCCGCTCGCAGCGCTGTACTGAAGCGCCGTACCGCAGGCGGGACACTTATAAAAAGTATTGTCCATCCCTACCTCCTCTTCCGTTTTGGTCAGCATAATCAATATGCTCGAAGTAAGTCTATTTTACCAAATCCGAAAGGATAATTCAATAACATTTAGCGCAAGAAGTATGACTTTTTGGTGTCCTGACGGCTTCGTCCGGAAGATTGCGCAAATTGTATAAACATCTGTCAAAAACTTCTCATTTTTCGACCCTTATTACTCTTGACATTCCCTTTGGGACCATACTATAATTCTAGTATGGTCGGGGGATTCCCGATTCTCACACTATATTCGATGCGAAGGAGAAAAACTTATGAAAAAGTTTGTCGCAATGCTCCTTTCCCTCGTTATGATTCTCTCTCTTACCGCATGTGCTTCCGGCAAGAAAGAGTCTGAGGGAAGCGAAGAGTACAAAAACATCAAGGTCGGCCTGATCTGCCTGCACAACGAGCAGTCCACCTACGACAAGAACTTCATCGACGCCATGAAGGAAGCTTGCCAGCAGCTCGGAATTCCCGAGAGCCGCATGGTTATCGTTACCGGTATCGATGAGAGCAACGCATGCTACGAGGCTGCGAAAGACCTTGTAGACCGCGGCTGCAACATCATCTTCGCCGATTCTTTCGGCCATGAAGATTTCATGATTCAGGCTGCCAAGGAATTCAAGGATGTTCAGTTCTGCCACGCCACCGGCACCAAGGCCCATACCGAGGGGCTTTCCAACTACCACAACGCGTTCGCAAGCATTTACGAAGGCCGTTATGCAGCCGGTGTTGCCGCAGGTCTTAAGCTGAACGAGATGATTGATTCCGGAAAGATTACCGCAGATAAGGCCGTTATGGGTTATGTAGGCGCTTACACCTACGCCGAGGTTATCTCCGGTTACACCTCTTTCTATCTCGGTGCCAAGTCCGTATGTCCTTCCGTTACCATGAAGGTACAGTTTACCGGTTCCTGGTATGATGAGACCGCCGAGAAGGAAGCTGCCGAGAAGCTTATGAATTCCGGCTGTGTCCTGATCAGCCAGCATGCTGACTCCATGGGCGCTCCTACCGCTTGTGAGAAAGCCGGCGTTCCGGATGTTTCCTACAACGGTTCCACCGTTTCCTCCTGCCCGAACACCTTTATCGTATCCTCGAGAATCAACTGGGCTCCTTATTACATCTACGCAATCAACTGCGTAAAGGATAAGAAAGCCATTGCCACCGACTGGACCGGCGGTTTCAAGGAGGGTTCCGTAGAGCTTTCCGCAATCAACGACAAGGCTGCCGCAGCAGGCACCAAGGAGAAGATTGACGCTGTTGTTGCCGATCTGAAGGCCGGCAAGATTAAGGTATTCTCCACCGATACATTTACCGTCAGCGGTGAAGCGCTTACCACCTATATGGCAGACATCGATACGGATCCTGCTTACCAGGGCGACACCGAAGTTATCAAGGACGGTTACTTCCATGAATCCGAGTTCCGCAGCGCTCCCGCTTTTGATCTCCAGATCGACGGCATCGAGCTTCTGAACTCCGCATTCTGATTTCGGTCATATACCTGGCATACAGGAATACGACCTGCGAAAGAAAACCATCAGCGGGGCCGATAAGTGCCCCGCTGATATTTGTTTCCAAATCATCCGACAGGAGGGCTCCGACGTGAGTGCAGTACCCGCCATTGAATTACGAGGCATCACAAAAACCTTCGGGGACGTGATTGCCAACCAGGATATCAGCCTTTCGGTATACCGTGGGGAGATTCTATCGATTCTCGGGGAGAACGGAAGCGGCAAGACAACGCTGATGAATATGATTTCGGGAATCTATTATCCGGATTCCGGACATATCTATATCGACGGCGAGGAAGTTCTGATACGCTCGCCGAAAGATTCGTTCCGTTACAAAATCGGAATGATTCACCAGCATTTCAAGCTGATTGACGTGTTCACCGCCACCGAGAACATCGTTCTCGGGCTGAAGGACGGCCGTTACGACATTGCCGCTTATGAACAGCGTGTGCAGGAGATTTGCGACCGTTACGGCTTTTCGCTTGACCCGAAGAAGAAGATTTATGACATGTCCGTTTCCGAGAAGCAGACCGTTGAAATTATCAAGGTGCTGTTCCGCGGGGCAGACATTCTGATTCTGGACGAACCGACTGCCGTTCTCACGCCGCAGGAGACCGACCGTCTCTTCGACGTACTCCGTCATATGCGGGATGACGGCAAAGCCATCATAATCATTACGCACAAATTGCATGAAGTGCTCTCGCTTTCCGACCGTGTTTCCGTTCTTTGCAAAGGGCGCTATGTCGGAACGGTCGTGACGAAAGAGACCGACGAGGCAAAGCTTACCGAGATGATGGTCGGTGCGAAAGTGGATTTGAACATACACCGCAGCGACCCGGTCAATCCGGAACCGCGCCTGATTGTCGAAGACCTGAACTGTAAAAACGAGGACGGCCTTCCCGTTCTCTCGAATATATCCTTTACCGCGAACAGCGGCGAGATTCTCGGTATCGCAGGAATCGCGGGAAGCGGCCAGCGGGAACTGTTAGAGTCCATTGCAGGCCTTCAGGTGCTGGAATCCGGCAAGATTACCTATCGAAATCCCGCTAACGACGAAGAAGAGAACCTCCGCAACAAGACTCCGCGCCAGATCCGTGAACTCGGCGTACGCCTCTCGTTCGTTCCCGAAGACCGTCTCGGAATGGGACTTGTAGGCAACATGGGCATCATTGACAACATGATGCTCCGGAGTTATGAAACCGGCCGCGGCTTCTTCCTGAACCGCACCGCACCCGCATCGCTCGCCGATCAGATTATCAGCGACCTGCAGGTTGTCACACCGAACGCAAAGACTCCTGTCCGCCGCCTGTCGGGCGGTAATGTCCAGAAGGTTCTTGTCGGCCGTGAGATCGCTTCGGCCCCGAGCGTGCTGATGGTTGCCTATCCGGTCCGGGGGCTTGATATCAACTCTTCCTTTACCATATACCGCCTTTTGAATGAACAGAAGGAAAAAGGCGTTTCGATTATCTTCGTAGGCGAAGACCTCGACGTTCTGATTGAACTGTGTGACCGGATTCTCGTCCTCAGTTCCGGACGCATCTCCGGCGTCGTCGACCCGAGACTTTCGTCCGATGAAAAATCCCTGAAGGAACAGATAGGCCTTCTGATGACCAAGAAAGCGGAAGACGGAAAGGAGGAACCGGACCATGCGTGATGCCACTGCTGCCAAACCCGTTCGCGAGCCTCTGTTCCATCTTGCCAAACGCGATAACATGTCGCGTCCGAAGGCGCTTCTAATAAGGCTTGCAGCCATCGCCGTCGGCTTTTTGATTACCTGTATCTTCGGATATATGCTCATCCGATGGACGCCTCTCGATTTAATCGAAACGTTCCTGGACGGCACCCTCGGAACCTCGAACCGAATCTGGTCAATGTTCCAGAACACCGCGATTCTGCTGCTTCTTTCCCTTGCCGTAACGCCCGCTTTCCGAATGCGATTTTGGAATATCGGAGCGGAAGGGCAGACACTGATTTCCTGTCTGGTGACCGGCGCCTGTATGATGAAGCTCGGCGACAAAGTCCCGAATCCCGTGCTTCTTCTGATTTCCCTTGCTTCGGCAATGGCCGTCGGCGCTTTATGGGCATTGATCCCGGCCATCTTCAAAGCATTCTGGAATACCAATGAGACGCTGTTCACCCTTATGATGAACTACGTTGCCGCCCAGATTACCTCCTATTACGTGTACATCTGGTCCACGCCGAAAGGTTCCGGACATGTCGGCGTAATCAATCAGGATACGCAGGCCGGCTGGCTTGCCGAAATCGCCGGACAGAAGTACCTGCTTACGATTCTCATCGCGCTTGTCATGACATTTGTCTCGTATATATACCTGAACTACTGCAAGCACGGTTATGAGATATCCGTTGTCGGCGAAAGCGAGAAGACGGCACGCTACATCGGAATCAGCGTAAAGACCGTTATACTCCGTACCATGATTATCTCCGGCGCCATCTGCGGGCTGACCGGATTCCTGATCGTTGCCGGTGCCGACCATACGTTTATCAAGAATTCCGTCGGCGGGCTCGGCTTCACCGCAATCATGGTTTCATGGCTCGCGAAATTCAACCCGATTGCGATGACATTTTTCGCACTTTTGATTGCTTTCCTTGAGAAGGGTGCGAAAGAAGTTACGACGCTGACCCAGTTGGATTCGTCCTTTGCAAGCATTGTAACCGGACTCGTTATCTTCTGCATCATCGGATGCGAGTTCTTCATCAATTACTCCATCCGCTTCCGAAAGAAGGGAAAAACCGCGGCGGAGGAACCAAAGAACGGTCCGCCCGATGAACCGGAAGAACAAGAAAAGGAGGCGCAGGCATGATTATCTTTTCCTTTATCCGAAGAGCCGTAATGCAGGGCGTCCCGCTTCTGTACGGTTCCACCGGTGAAATCATCACTGAGAAGTCCGGCCACCTGAACCTCGGTATCCCCGGCATCATGTATATGGGCGCCATCGGCGGCGTTATCGGCGGTTTCTTCTTTGAACAGACCAAGCCCGATTTCAATCACTGGTATGTCCGCATTCTGGCGGTTCTGGTTGCGCTTTTCTGTTCGCTTCTGTTCTCGTGCCTGATGGGACTTCTGTATTGCTTCCTGACCGTGTCGATGCGGGCGAACCAGAATGTAACCGGTCTTGCACTTACCACATTCGGTGTCGGTATGGGCAACTTCTTCGGCGGTTCCCTTATTAAAATCAGCCACGCGGATGTTCCGAATATAACGCTCACGGATACGAGCGGCTGCTTCGCGAAGCATCTCCCGTTCGTGGATACCGTGAATAACCTTGCCGAATCCGGCAAATGCCCGAAGGTCCTCGCGGAGATCTGCTCGACGATCTTCTCCTACAGCGCGCTTGCTTATTTGGCAATCGTAGTTGCGTTGGTTGCCTCTCACGTGCTGATGAAGACGCGCGTCGGACTCACACTCCGTTCCGTCGGCGAAGATCCGGCAACCGCAGACGCAGCCGGCATCAACGTAAACCGTTACAAATACGTCGCCACCTGTCTCGGCAGTATGATTGCCGGTCTCGGCGGTTTGTATTACATCATGGACTACGCCTGCGGCGTATGGTCGAGCGACGGCTTCGGCGACCGCGGATGGCTCTCCGTGGCACTTGTAATCTTCTCCCTCTGGAGACCGGGCCTTGCAATAATCGGTTCGTTCATCTTCGGCGGCATGTATATCATCCATAACTATATCGGCGGCCAGACTATTCCGCTGATTAATTACACGATTCCGAAGCTTTCCATGCAGGCGATGGAACTCTTCAAGATGTCGCCTTACGTGATGACGCTTCTCGTGCTGATCTTCGTCAGCATCAAAGAAAAACGCGAAGCACTTCCGCCCGCACATCTCGGACTGAACTACTTCCGCGAAGAGCGCTGATCCGTTTCGAACATAACGAAACCCCGGCAGGACACTCCCGCCGGGGTTTTTCTTTCGGAAAATGTTATCGTTCTTCGTTTCGGAACTGCTCCCACCGCTCACTCGGTGATTCCCACTCCGCGGGCAGTTCTTCTTCATGCGAAATTAATATGGAATAGGCATTTTCAAGCGTCTCCCGGATGGATTCCCGTTCCGCAGCATCTTCGCTTTCCCGAAAGGACTGCTCAGCAATGTTTATCAGATCATAAAGAACCGAGAATTCCTCCGTCGCGAACGGCTCCGGAGAAGCGGCCGTGTTCTCTTCGGCACCGTCCGTCTCTTTCTTCAGAGAAGAATCTTCAGGTATTTCCGTTTTCACAGGTACCTCTTTCGCCTTATACGGCTTACGGGTCAGCCTCCGTATGAGGCACAGCACCGAACAGCCGATTCCCGCCGCAATCATGGGAAGAAATTCCGAACCGTTCTCCGCCTTTTCGGAAAGAAAACTGAGCGTCTCCGGCAACTCGGGACGTACGGCGATGATGTATCCGATTCCGCAAAATGCGACAGTCAGCAGCAGAAGTATAACCTCAATAATACCGAACCGGTTCCGCGTGAAATCCACGCCCGGCATCAATTCCACCTGCAGGGATTCCGCAAGCTCGATTGCTCCTTTGGTGAAGGCGGAATTGGTCATGACGACCGCGCGGTCACACCCGTAATAGGTGGCGGCTGCATATATCTCCTGCACAGCCTTGTTCCCGACCGGCGACTGATAGTATTTGCATTGCACCGCGTACTTTTCTTTCTTCCGAAAAGCGATAATGTCCGCTCCCCGGTCACGGCTCGCCTGTGTCACGGAAACATCCCGGAAACCCTTCTTTCGAAGGTACTCCGCGCAGGCCCGTTCATATTCATATCCGTTCATACACTCTTATCCAAAGCGCATGCACACCGCGGCGCCTCATAAAGCTTTCCGTGCGTGAAGAAATTAGATGATCTGCAGCCCCCGGCACACCGGGAACCGTATTCGCACTGCGCACACGGACCGGTCAGCATGCTCCTTTTGAACTTCCGGTTGTAGGCAAATCCGTCCGGATTTTCCCAAATCTCCCGAAGACTCTTCGTCCGAAGATTGCCTTCGTTGAACCGTTCGTCATACATTGACTCGCAGCCGCGTACATTGCCGACGCTGTCAATCCCGACCGCCGAAATCCCTGCGCGGCAGCCTGCAAAACAGGCTTTTCCGCTCATGTTCCCGCGGATGCTTCCCTCATCGGCAGTGAAATAACCGATGTTGTCCGCTGTCCCGAGGAGAAACGGCGCCGTCCGCATGTGATCGACGACGAACCGGATGACTTCCCGCGGGTCAAACGCATAATCCACTCCGTTGTTCGCGGCATTGCCCATCGGAGAGCATGCCTGAAGCTGCCAGGCAAAAACCGGATACTGTATTAATGTTTCATAAAGTTCGGGAAGCCTCGGCACATTTTCGCGGTTCAGCGTACTGATTACCGAAACCGGGATCTTATTCTTTCCGAGCACCTCTATTGCCTGTACGGCACGGTCATAACTGCCCTCCTGACGGTACTTGTCATGCACGTCACGCGGTCCGTCCAGGGAAACCGATACGGACTCGATTACGGTTTCCCGAAGGTCATCGATCAGATTTTCCGAAAAAAGAAATCCGTTTGTGATGATATTGACACGGATTCCGTTCGTCGTAAGACGTCCGGCAATCTCCTTCCAGTCTTTCCGCATGAACACTTCTCCGCCGATCATCGATACCCTTCGGCAGCCGAGCTCAGCGAGCTGATCTGCGACATTCAGACATTCTTCGGTGGAAAGTTCTCCCTCGCGGGCACGCCCTCCGCCGGAGCCGCAATACTTACAGGAAAAGCAGCATGCAAGCGTGATTTCCCAAACGCATCTTCGTAACTTGAATTTCATGTTCTGTCCGGAATCCGTTCAGCAGAACGCCGTTCCGTTCCCTCCGTAAAGGATGTTCCTGCTGCCGCAATAAGGACAGAAACGGCTCGTCCGCGGGATTTTCGCTCCGCACTGCGAGCAAAAGCACGTGTCCCCGTTCTTCGACGGCTTCCGGGGCTGTCCGTTTGTAAACGGATTCGGAAGCGGCGGGGCCGCATAGACAAGCATCATTGCCGGATTCTGCTGCTCCGGTTTCAGCTGCATGCCGGGTCCGTCGACAAGTCCTTCCGCGAACTTCCGGTTGGAAAAGTACTCCGGTCCCGCATAAACGAACATCATGCTCTGCTGCATTTCCGAAGCCGCTTGTTCGCGCATCTTACGTTTTCTCTCAAGAAGTTCGGTTTCTTTCGGTTCGTTACTATCTTCGATTGCACTCTCCGGGTAGACTTTTTCCTCGTTCTTCAGTTCTTCATCGTCCATGATTCTGTCTCCTTTCCGTCAGGAATCTCTTTCGTTTCCGAGCACGTCCGAAAGCCGCGCAAAATCTGACAGCGTAAGTGTTTCTCCTCTTACCGTCGGAGAAAAACCGAGCTCCGCAAGCGCTTCCGTCACCTGTTCCTTGGTATAGGACAGCACCTGCGCGTTGCAAAGACCGTTCACCAATGTCTTCCGGCGCTGGTTAAACGAAGCGCGGATTAAAGCAAACAGCAGTTTCTCATCACGCACCTCAACCGGCGGCTTATCATGAAGCGTCAGCCGGATAACCGCCGAGCCGACATTCGGGCGAGGCATGAAACAGTTCGGCGGGACATTGGCCGCGAGATAAGGCTCCGCGTAATACTGTACGGCAAGCGAAAGCGCGCCGTAGTCCTTCGTCCCAGGTCCGGTTTCCATCCGCTCTGCAACTTCCTTCTGCACCATTACCGTGATGCTGACGACCGGCAGCCGCTCCTCAAGAAGCTTCATCAGAATCGGCGTCGTGATGTAATACGGGAGGTTCGCAACAACCTTGACCGGCCGGAAGCCGTATTCAAACAGAACATCCCGCAGGTCAAGCTTCAGAACATCCTCGTTGATGACACGGAGGTTCTTATAATCTTTACAGGTATCCTCGGTCAGAATCGGAATCAGGTTCCGGTCGATTTCGACCGCAATCACATCGCCCGCCTCCTCACAGAGCCGCTGCGTCATCGTCCCGATTCCGGGACCGATTTCGAGGACCACGTCGTCCTTCGTAATCTCCGCGGCCGAAATGATTTTGTCCACCACGTGCCCGTCAATCAGGAAGTTCTGTCCGAATTTCTTCTGAAAGTTGAATTGATACCTTTGTAATACCGAGATGGTTTCCTTCGGATCGCTTAAATATGCCATGCGTTCTCCTTGCCCTTCCGACGTATCCTTTCACTTTATTTCTGCTGCTGATTGAGAAAATAATCCATAATCAGGCGCGTGCCATCGTCATAATAGTTCTCCGCGGATATTCTCTCCTGCGTTTCCCAGCCTGTCTCCGCCACATCCGCAGCCGTATCGGAATACTCCTGAAGCGGGTGGTCATCGGCTGCATATGCCTCCTCGGCAGCCTCTATGGCATCCATTTCATCTAAGTATATCTGGTGCCAGTCCGGCGCCAGTTCCGCATCCTCCTGCAGATATTTTTTGATAAGTTCGCGCCCTTCTTCCCAGCCGTATTCCTGTAACAGCGCATTATTGAAGGCGCCGAGCACCGCGAAGTACGCTTCATCGCACCCGGAATACCGCATAATCGGGTCATCGGAAAGCACGGCAGCAAGTTCACCCATGAATTCTCCTTCGTTTTCCTTGTAAAACCCTTTATAATGTGCGGTTTCATGGGCAATCAACACGTACCACCAAAAATCGTCCACATACTTATTGTAGGTAATCTCCATCGTGTACGGATAGGTATATCCGCCTATTCCCATCCATTCGAGAACATCCGAGCATTTCGCTGCCTTCGGGCGCCCGTAGTAGCCTTTTAACCGCGGATACCGTTCGGACAGGTTCTGCATGGAACGGATAACCGCCTCATATGCGGTTTCCTTATCCGGATAGATAATCTTTCCGTCTGCATCCCGCGGAACAGCCTGCTGCGCTTCCCGACAACGCTCTCCGATCAGGTTCTTCACGTAACGGTATTCGTCTATGGTATAGCCTTTCCGTTCGGGTTCCTCACCGACCACATGGCCGTTATAGGGAATCCACCAATGGAACAGATAAGTCCACAAAAACCATGCCGCAAGAACCAGGACAATCTTCATGTAAATCCGGTAGAACCGGCTCTTCCGCCCCTGCTTCTTCCGGATGCGGCGTATCAGCGCGCGAATTCCGTACACAATCGACAGAATCAACGTCGCCGCAACGATTACGGCCATCGCGTACATGATGATCTCTCCCGCGGCAAATGGGAAGACGTTGAAAATTCTCGCTACCACGCCGTGAATCACCGGAAAGATATGATTCACATACCAGTCATCAAAATTTTTCAGAAAGCTAAGCGCAAAGAAAACCGCCCCGACTGCCGCGGCAACAAGCAGAATCTTCCAATAAAGGCCGATCCGGCGTTTTGTTTTCACATTTTCCGTAAATTCACTCATTCCTGTTTCTCCCCACTGATTCCGAACAGCAGCCGCGCGTTAGCGGCTGTTACCCGAATGACTTCCTCGTTAGATATTCCTTTGATTTCGGCAATTTTCGCGACTACGTACCGAAGAAGCGACGAATCGTTCCGCTCGCCGCGGTGCGGAACCGGCGCCAGATAAGGGCTGTCCGTTTCCAAAACAATCTGCGAGAGCGGCGCCTGATTTACAACGTCCGGCAGACGTCTCGCATTCTTAAATGTTAATACTCCCCCGACACCGATATGAAAGCCAAGTTTTCGGTACTCTTCGGCCGTCTCCGGCGACCCGCTGAAACAATGAATGATGCCCCCGCGGAAGCCGGGTTTTCCGGCTGCCCGCTCAGCCCATTCCCGCATCACCGAAAGCGTATCCCCGTCGGCTCCCCGGGAGTGAATGATTACCGGAAGCGAGAGTTCCTCCGCAAGCGCAAGCTGCCGCTTAAACCAGTATCGCTGTGCATCACGCTTTGCGTCCCGCTCCGGTTCGGTCAAGTCTTCCTCGTGCCCGTAATCGAAACCGATCTCACCGATAGCGACAACCTTCCCATGCCGCGAAAGGTTACGGAGTTCCTCTATATCCGCTTCCGTCATTTGGGAAGCATAATCGGGATGAACGCCGACCGCCGCATATATGAAAGGATACCGCTCGGAAAGCTCCACGGAAGCCCGCGAGCCTTCCATCGAGGCTCCGACATTAACAACGGTGTCCACGCCCTTTTCGAAAAGACCGCGAAGCAATTCTTCCCGGTCTTTCGTAAACCAATCGTCATCATAATGTGCGTGTGTGTCGAAAATCATTGCCTTACCCGTGCAATCCGTTCGACTGGCGGATCATATCCTCCACAACGATGTCGTAGATCTCGCCGACGGAATTGCCGTACTCAAGAAGCTTCCAGGGTTCATTCGTATGAAAATGGATTTTAATCATATCCTCATCTCCGACCGCAAGCAGGGAATTCCCTTCAATATGCGTCGTGATGTATTCGGTAATCTCATCCTCATCGAGATCCCTGTCCCGGCGGTCAATCAGAAACTGCGTGTCATAACGGTACGCAAACGGATCGTCCTCCGCGTCAATGCTGTGAATCGGTTCCATCATCAAACTCCTTTCCTTGCTGTACGATGCCGCTTTGAAAACATCGTCATCGAATCGAATAAAAACGCTTCACCCCGTTATCCAACACGTAGAATACGGAGTCTCCTCTCCATGCCGCGAAAGAACCTTTTGCAATTCCTTTCGCGATTGTGTTCAAATCCTTATCAAAAAGGTCGTAGTTTTCTCCGTCCAGACTTGCAATTGCAAAACCGTAAGGAGAAAACGAGGTTGCGTCAGCGAACTCGGCCTCTTCAATCCGGTATTCATAGCGGTAATATACGACTCTCCCGTTCTCTTTATACGCGAGCAGGTATTTCTCATTGTACAGACATGTAGAAAAGTACTCATAATGATCCCCGGGTGGCAGAACCGATTCAAGGGGTGACCCGGTATCCGACGAGACAACGGACATGGTCTCAAAATCAATCGATACAATCGCTTCCGACGAGTCCGAATCGTCGTCCGCATACCGGACATAACGCCCGTCCGCTATATCCAGCAAATCGAGGTGATGACCGTGGGGGATTGAAACCTTCTGTTCCACGCGACCGATCTGCTTTCCGTATCCGTCAAAGATATAGATGTGCGCCACATCGTCGGCATCAATCACCTGAAATGTAAAGTATATGTCGTCGTTGATATACGGCGAAAGAATGGTGACCGTCCAGGCGCAGTCATCTCCGGTGAAATCCATAAGATCAACCTTTGCGAATTCGTTCTCGTCATAATCGTAGAAATGAAGCTTCCACGCTTTATAATCCACCCCGATAATCGTATCTTTCCGGAAGATCATCCCGCTCAGCTCCTGCACCGGAATTTTCTTGAAGGTAAGTTCGGTACAGGTAATCTTCTCGCCTTCGGTCAGTCCGCATCTCGTGCAGTGCTTCGGCGCCTCCAGACTTCTTTCAACCCATGAATGCCCCAGCGCTTCGCCCATCGTCTCACCGCACCTTATACAGGTTCTCGGCTCCGTGCAGGTTGCTTCCGAGAAACTGTGGTTCAGCGGATCTCCCTCCGTCTTGCCGCACTTCACGCAATGCTTCTGCTCAAGGCACGTGGCTTCCGCCCATTTATGCTTACAGCCGCAGCCGGACAGCACCGCCGTGAAGACAATCATCAATACAAAGCAGAATCCTTTTTTCATAAGCCCTCCCCTCATCTTCAGCTAATTCTATCACATTTCCCGACCTTCGTCCATAAAAAGCCTTCCCGCCCGCACGGAGAATCCGACTCTGTATCTCAGACATTTACACCGAGTATGTTCCTTTCCATACTGTTCAGCAAATCACGGGATTCGTCTTCGATATGGCTAAGGTAGGACACTATAAGCTTCTGATTGGGAAGCACGTAGCACTTCTGCTTCAATCTGCCGTTAATGCTGAAGCCGTCGCGGTACTTCCAGATGAAATACCCGTAACCGCCTTCGCGGCACATCTGATGAACCGATGTCGCCGTCCTGACGTATTCTTCCGACACAATCCTCTGCCCGTCGAATGTCCCTTTATTGTAAAGCAGCAAACCGATTCTGCTCAGTTCGTTCACGGTAAGCTTCACGCCGGAAGCCCCGTAGAAATAGCCTTCCGGGCATCTCGCGTATTCGTAACGGTCGATGCCGAGAGGACGGAATATCCGTTCCTCTATGAACCCGCCGAGATCCGTCCCGAGCACCTCCGTCAGCGCCACTGCGACCAGATGGGAACAGGTGTTGCTGTAATTGAAGGTTCGCTCACCGGGGTTCGGAAGCTTCACATTTAACGCAAAATCAATATAACTGTCCCCCTCCGCACGGAACGGCAGGCCGGCGACAGACATCGTGAGAAGCCTCTCAACCGTTATGCTTGAAAACGCTTCTTTCTGTTCCGCAGACAACTTCCCGACCTTGCCCGCGGGGAGGTAGGAAAGAATCGGCTTACTTATATCAAACCGCTTCTCCCCGACGGCGATTCCAACCGCAATCGAAAGGATGGTTTTGGTCGCGGAATAAATTGCATGAAGCTCGTTCCGCGTATCCCCATAGGTATGCGTCAGAACGCCGTCTTCATACAGTTCAGCCCCGAAGACATTCCATTCGTTCTTCCGTATGTCCTCTGCAAATTCTTTAAAACTCATGTCGTTTTATTTTACCTCAATAACAGCATTTGCAAGCTCAAAGTCCTTTGCAACATCGAAGAAGACATATATCCATTTATTGGCATATGCGGTATTCTCCAAGATTTCAATGCCCTGGGAGGACAGTGTGACTGCTTTCTGACCGTTGAGCGTGATGTTTCCCTGCTGGAGAATCAGCTCGTCCAATCTGCTGACTGAAATCTTCCCTTCCGTGATGGTAAAAGTCGCCATCAGATACTTCCCCTGCGGCGCATTAAGCTGGCTTCCCCAGGTTCCAAGGTCTTCCGACAGTTCCGTAAACTCAAATGTGATTTCGTCCCACTTATAACTCGGCGCAGGAGTAGGCACAGCTTCGGTAGGGGTAGCCGTAGCCTCCTTCTCTTTGGACGATTCACTCTTTTTGTCCGATTTGCTGTTCGAACCCGACGACTCTTCTTCGCCGCATCCGGTGAGACACATCATTAAAGACATACACAGGATGGCACAGAGTATGGTCATAAACGTTTTTGAATGCTCTTTCATAGATTGGTCTCCTCTTCTTTTTGTAAACACTTACAGGTCTCTGCCGTTCTAATTCGACTCGTACTGCGCATTCGGCGCATACTTGAAGATTGCGTCGCACACTTTCTGAATACTGTCTTTATCCAGGCTGATTGCGCTGTTGCCGTACAGTTTCCGTGCCGCTTTCGTTCCGCCGATTACCTCAGAAGGCTTCACGCGCTTTCCTTCCGCATCCGTCATGAAAAGCACATTCTGGCTCAGCACCGCATCCCAGCGGATTCCGATGAAACGAATGTCGCTCAGCCGGTATACCGCGAACACTTCATAGTACTTCTGCGCCAGCAGTTCGTCTTTCGTGATGAACCAATGCACGGATTTAGAGAAGGTTCCCTCCTCCATAATCCGGTCGCCGTACTTGTTCCGAATCTTCTTCGCGCCTTTCTTGGCTGCGCTTTTCGTCTGCCAGAGAGAAAGCGCGATAATGCCGCCGAAGAATACAACTATTCCGATAATCGCGATCGGATTCACCTCGTTCGTACTTGCCAAAAATGTTACTAACCTGCTCATTTTGAAACCCTCCTAAGTTTTTGTTTGCTTTTATTTCACCGCACCCGGAGGTGCGCTTCCATACGTATTATTCTTTCGTTCTGCGGCCGAACAGCCTTGGCATTTTCCATATCTGCATGGCGCGCGCAAAGACAAGAAGCATCATTACGAAAAATGTGACGAGGTAATACGGGAATACCCTCATCCCGAGCGCCTGGCAGAGCAGTCCGCAGAGAATCGGCCCGGCAAGAACCGCAATGCTTGAAACGGCCATCTGCGTCCCGATAATCGCCGACGAGCGGCTTTCCCCGAAGTTCTCCGGCGCCAGGTAATTAAAGTTCGGGAACATCGGTCCGTTCCCGAGCCCGATCAGCGTTAATGCGACAATTGTCGCGACACGATTTGGAACACACACCAAAAGCACAAGTGCGCAGCCAAGCGTAATCAGCCCTATTTTGATAATCTGCCAGCTGTGAAGTCTGCGCGCGAAGACACCGGACAGAAACCTTCCCGCAGTCATTCCGAGATAGAAAAATGTCACGGATTCTGCTGCCAGTTCGTTGCTCAGGTGCCGATGCTCGACGAGGAACGTGCTGCTCCAGTTCCCGACGGAGATTTCTATCGTGCAGGCGCAGACGAACAGAAGCCACATGACCTTAACACCCTTTATGGAAGCTGCCTCCTTAAGCGAAAGCGCTTCGTAAGACTCCTCTGCGCCGGTTTCGGTTTTATGTACCTTTCCCCACACCGGAAGTGTTGCAATGATAAGAGCCGCAAGCCCGAACTGAATCAGCGCAGTAATCCGGTAGCCGGTTCTCCAGCCCATCCCGCTTCGGAACACGAGCGTCAGAATAAACGGGCTGACCGTCACTCCGATGCCGTAGAAACAATGCAGGAAGCTCATCTGTGAAGCACTGTAATGCACCGCAACATAGTTATTCAGAGCCGTGTCTATCGAACCCGCACCGAGTCCGAGCGGAATCGCCAGAAGGCACAGCATAAGGAAACTGCCCGAGAAACTGAACCCGAGAAGCGAAACGGCCGTAATCAGGGTACAGGAAGCCGTGAGCCTGTTCGTTCCGAGCCGTTTAATAAGCCTTGCGCTTAAAAGGCTCGATACGATTGTTCCGCCGGAGCAGATTGCGGTAATCACTGCTCCAAGTGAGAACGGCAGCCCGAATTCATTATAGATGGACGGCCACGATGTCCCGAACAGCGAGTCCGGAAGTCCGAGCCCTATAAACGCAGCATAAATTACTACAATCAACAAAGTCGCCATTTATTTCCTCTCGGTTAAAAGGGACATAATATATACCTGACATGGATTGTATTCATCCCAAAGTAAAGGAAATACTTCGAATTCCTTAAAACCTAACGAAATATAAAACCGGTTTGTCCGGTCATAATCCTCGTACTTGCCCATTTGAACGGTCTTAACCTGCAGGAATTCATATCCGCTCTCTTTGGCAATTTCTTTCGCCTTATCAAACATCAGTCTCCCGATACCTTTTCTGTGGTATTCCGCAAGAACACCCATCACGTGGATTTCCATAGTGGATTTGCCGGTCTCCTGCAGACAGATGAAACCGACCGGTTTTTCTCCATCATATGCGGCAACGAAAGGAAGCTCCGCGCTTTCTTTTATGTAATTCTCGCGGGACGCCTCAACGCCGAACCAGTCCGGCAAAGCTTCCAGAATCACACGGGTGATTGACTGCCTTAACGCTTTCTCTTCAATTACTCTGATTTCCATGATATTAAGTCCTTAATAACTTCTCCCGCGATAATCAGTCCCGCCACGGAGGGCACGAAAGCCGTGCTGCCGGGGATTGAACGGCGGGTGACCGGCTCCTCGCTTTTATTCTCCGGGTCACCCACAGGAGTTATCGGTTCCTCGTCCGAATAGACGACCTTCAGCTTTTTAACACCCCGTGCCTTTAACTCTTTCCGCATAACTTTCGCAAGAGGATCCATTGTGGTTTTATAAATATCCGCAACTCGGAACCGGGTCGGATCAAGCTTATTCCCGGCACCCATGGAGCTCATAATCGGAATGCCGAGCTTCTGACACTGAAGCACCAGTTCAATCTTAGCAGTTACCGTATCAATTGCGTCAACAACGTAATCATATTGCTCAAACGGAAAATCCGACGCATTCTCCGGAAGAAAGAAACATTGATAGGTATTCACTTTTGCCTGCGGATTGATGTCGAGGATACGCTCTTTCATAACATCCGTCTTGTAACGGCCGATTGTTTTCTGCGTTGCGATGATCTGCCGGTTAAGATTGGAAAGACAGACGGTATCGTTGTCAATCAGGTCGAATGCTCCGACTCCGCTTCTCGCAAGCGCCTCGCATACATATCCTCCGACGCCGCCGATACCGAATACCGCAACGCGGCACCCTGCAAGGCGTTCCATCGCTTCTTTACCGAGTAACAATTCCGTTCTGGAAAACTGATCAAACATGAATAAACCTCTTATATATTTAACCTTTCTTCTGGTTTCCCAGCTCGAATAATATGTGCTGGTGAACACGCGCGTTTCCTTTGCCGACATATCGAATGTCTTCTGCGCCGCCGATAACAAGCGCCGGAACGAAGAAAAAGATTTCGTCTGCAGTCAGTGTTCCTTTGCTTTTAACAGTCTGCTGAAACAGTTTTCCGCGAAGAAGTTTTTCCTCTGTCTCCGGATCAAGAAGGAACTTTACAAAGTCGGAAACAGTCCACGCGGGAACGGACGCGCTTCGATAATGGATATCCAACAGAGAGATATCATACTCTCCGCCTTCCAGTTTGCGATAATAGAACAGGTCGCCGAAACCGGTCATCATGAACGGAATCTTACTGTAATCCTCACTGCCGAACCAGGTAAACAGACTGTCAAAGTAGTCCTCCGGATCAATCGTTTTGAGAATTCCGTTTCCGAAGTTCCCGAAACCGTATTTCTGCAGGAATTCGAGCAGTTCCTCTGGAACACCGGCGTTTCTGCAAGCCCCGATAATATGCTCCGATGGCTTTGTCATATCTTTCGAAGGAGGATATTTTTCAAGAAACGGTCCCCACACGCCTTCCTGCTTCGGCTCATTCTTTTTCAGTTTATCCCAAAACATTTTAAATCTCCTCATATATCATACAGATGAAATAAAAAACCAAACACAAGACTCTGTTTATACACGTCAACTTCTTCTTAAGAGAATCAGATACTCCGAAGTTCCTTCTTCCGGTTTTCTTTCGCCTGTAGGGAGGAACCCGTGCCTCTCATAGAATCGGATTGCCTTGACATTCTTCTCAAGTGCCCAAAGATGATCCGCCCGGTGTTCGTTCACCGCATATTCCAACAATTTGGAACCTATAGCGCCATTCTGAAGAACGGGCTCAACAAACAATCTGGCAATGTATGTCCCCTCAAGCTTTATAAAACCTTTGACCACTCCGTCATCATAAACATACAGGCTGTCCAGTTCGGTTTCGTATTGCTTCATGAGCGACGGAACCTGTAATTCGCCGAAATAATACTCATCACTCCGGAAAATCGGATAGAAATTTAACCGATAGTTAAAAATCTGTATCTCCGCTATCCGTGCCAGATCTTTTTGTTCTGCTTTTCTTATCATGCTTTCACCCACACTTATTATTCACAAAAATCCTACCGCTCCCCGCCCGCAAACTCGCCGCAATCGATATCCAGAACGGTTCTCAACGGATCTACTAACGAATCCTCGTACTGAACCTTCCACTGCGGCGATGTCTGCATTCTGCCGTTTTCATCAATGCTGTCGATTGTGTCGCCGCTCTTAATCGGAAAATCATTATTGAACTGATAGCTTGCAATGTTATAAACATAGTTCACGACATGGTCAGGATTCATATTTTTGAAATGAACCTGTACGTCCGCGCCGCCGAAGACGTAAAATCCCAGGGTGTCGACGAGCATCTCACCGGCATTCGATACATTGAAGAACCGGGCATTCACAAACAATTGAATAAAGCGTTCCGCGATGCTGTATTGTCTGTAATCTCGAAACATCTCCGGCGTTATCAGTTTACCGCTTTGGTGAACATATATCCCGGTACAGTCCGGATAACAGTCGAGTGCTGCATCCACCTGTCCGAGAATAATCTCTGCCTGTTCCTGATAAGGAAGCGCGGCACCGAGAATCGTATTGATGAGAACGGTATGCCTGCACTCGTCAATTATCTCATTGCCGTTTGGAACATCCCAGAACTGTTGCCGTTTCATATCATCAATTGTAATTCCGGATTCAGGCATGGATGACAGAAACGCAGCCATAACCGGCACGCCTTCCGGCTTGCTTTCCATAATCACTTTATGGTTCAGAAGCGGAAACATAAACATATCCCCGGTGCTTTCCTTAGAAGGTTCCACATATGGAATCTCCCCAAGGTCGCCGAAATACTTTTCCATGGCATCCCGGAACTGTTCCGTTGTCGGTGACTGCGGTTTGCTTTTAAACAGCAATTGAACCATCATGATTTCGATTTTGTTTTCTTCTCCCATTTTACAGCCTTTTACGAATCTCCCGTTACACAGATTTATTCGAATAATTATACCATGTTTTGGGGTCTGCGTCCATAACAAAAAAGAGAGCCCGGTTGGCTCTCCTTTCCGTATTCTCATGCATTATCGCTTTTTACCAGTATGTACCGATGATGTACCATTTTCCGTCGATGCAGCAGAGCCAGAACAGTTCCGTCTCTTCGTACGCATCATCGCCCTCACCGTAGCCCCATTGTGCAACAACGGCATAAACGTCCGTGCCGGGGTCGGCAATCCTGTCATAGTCCTCTCGCATTCCGATTTCATGATAATCGTCACTGTCCTCCGGCCGCTCTCCGTAGAGAATCCGGCTCACTTCACCGGTGGAGGCGGCGCCGATTTCTTCGGCGGCGAGCACCTTGTACCAGGGTTTTCTCTTGGCTATATGAGGCGCCAGGTCGTCATACTCCGCCTTCTCGTACACGTAGAGGTCGAAGTCCGGGTCCGGTTCATCGAATTCCGACATAGCTCTCTCCCGGATCTCTTCCATGAACTTCGGCGGACGGGTGCAATTGTACACGGTATCAAAATCCATTGTGACAAAAAGGGCTTTGTAGAATTCCTCCGCGAATTTCTTCGGAGAAAACTCCGCCGTTTCGGTCGGGGTCGGCGGGTCAACCGGCGGTCTTTCCGTGGTACAGCCGGCAAATGAAAACACAACGACCGCGAGCATCACAAAGCACAGCATCTTCTTTTCAAGGCTTTTCAACATGTTGAATACATTACTCCTCTTCCGTATAATTTACGATTGCCGCAATGATGGCAAATACGACGCCTGCAATCGGCCAGATGACCCACGAAATCGACCATCCGTCGAAAAGGAATCCCCAGACAAGGAAGATACCGGTCATGGTGAGCCAGTACACCGGAGCAATCAGATTCATAAGAGAATGCTCTTTTCTGGTTCTGGTGAAATCCCCTTCCTGAAGCAGTTTCTGGAAACCGCTCTGGATGATGCCCGCAGATACAAACAGGTGCACGGCAACGGCAATCATAATCAGAAGAAATCCTGCCATGCCGACTGCAACACCGTCATTTTCATTGCTTAAGAAGGTCGCCAGCACAAGTGCCGTCACACCGAAGATAATCAACAGAACGCCGACGGTGATTTTGGTTATAAAGCAGCTGCGGAAACGTTCCGAACGCTCACGCACCATGCCGTTTACACCGTATGCCGTGTCAAAGGATTCTTTTTCAAGCCAGCTGTAACGGCTGTTTGCGATTCCCGCGGGAATAAACAGGGCAAGCGCCGACGCTATGAAAACAAAAAGTAACGTTACGCCGAGAGCGGCGACGGTATTATCCGAAATGCCGAGCCAGCCGAGTTTCTGCGCCGCAAGGAGCAAAAGAAGCGGTACCGGGCACAGAACGCAAATCGGAACGCCGATTGCAATCTTCCTGGAAAAAATCTCATTATGGGAAAGGTATTCGTTCGCTTCCTCCAGGGAAACCATTCTCCCGGTCCGTCCGAGCTCGTCATAATCTTCCTGGATGCGTACGCCTTCCTCATCTTTTAAAAGATAGTCGGTGCTGACACCGAACAGTTTACTCATTTCAAGGATGCGCTGCAGATCGGGTACCGACTGTGCGCTTTCCCATTTGCTGACGGCCTGTCTCGAAACCCCGAGACGGTCTGCGAGTTCTTCCTGAGACCAGCCGTTTTTCTTTCTTTCATCAATTATCTTGTCTGCTAAAATCATTACATTTTCCTCCGTTTTTGTTTGGACCCAAGCGCTTGTGTCTTTGTGCCCTTATCATAACGGAAATGCCGGTTACATGCCATAAAGCCGACCTTGAAATGTGTCAACCGGCAGTTGCAACTGCAGGTTTCGTGCGGTTTCGTCGGGGTTTTTACGGCTCTGCGACGCGGTTTACCGGTTCTTCGAACTGAAAGACTCTTTACAAAGAGTTAAACAGGTTTTCTATAACGGAGGCCGCTTCTTCCGGCGAGGCTTTTTCGGAGAGCGTCTTATCGCGGGAGGTAATCTCCACAATCCCCTGCTTAAGATTCCGAGGACTGACCACTGCTCTTAAGGGCACGCCCAGAAGATCCGCATCCGAGAACATAACGCCGGCGCTGACCTCGCGGTCGTCATAGATGACTTCCATTCCCTTTGCCTGAAGTTCCTCATAAAGACGGTCGGCTGCTTCTTTAACCTCCTCCTGGTCCGCGCGGACCGCGCAAAGATGAACCTGCCAGGGAGCGATTGCCTTGGGCCAAATCGGACCGTTTTCGTCGTGATGCGCCTCGCAGACGGATGCCGCAAGCCTGCCGACGCCGATTCCGTAACATCCCATGATCGGATAGCGGATTTCGCCGTTTTGATCCGTATAAGTCATATCCATCGACTTTGTATATTTCGTTCCGAGCTGGAAGATGTTTCCGACCTCGATTCCTCTCGAAATCCGAATCGCGGGTTTTCCGCAATGCGGACAGATCCCGCCATCCTTGATTTTGGCAAAATCATGGTATTCCGCACCGGGAACATCGCGCTTCATATCTAAGCCCGTATAATGATAATCCGTCTCATTTGCCCCGCATACAATTCCGGTGGCATCCTCGAGCGACCGGTCATAAAGCACGGTCACGCCGCCGACCAGTCCGACAGGGCCTATGAATCCGGCCTTGATGCCGCTTTCTTCGGTAATCTCCGCGGGATGAATCTCGCATCCCAGGAAGTTCGTCAGCTTGGTTTCGTTGACCTCGAGGTCGCCGCGGAGGAAGAGAATCACATAGGAATCATCCTGATTTCTCTGATATACAACCGCCTTGCAGGATTTCTCAGGACAGCTCTTAAGAAAACTGCATACCATCTCAATCGTATGCATGTCAGGCGTGTGAACCTTGGTAAGTTCTGCGGATACATGCTCCGTTTCCTTCTCGATAATACATTCCGCTGCTTCCATATTTGCGCTGTAACCGCACTCATCGCAAATGGCGATGGAATCCTCTCCGATGGGTGTGAGCAGCATAAACTCATGGGAAACATTTCCCCCCATCATTCCGGAATCCGACGCTACCGAAATGACATCCGGCACACCGACTCTTGTATAGATACGCTCGTAGGCCTTATGGCACCGTGCGTAATATTCCTCAAGGTCCTCCTGGCTTGTGTGGAAGGAATAGGCGTCCTTCATCGTAAACTCTCTCACGCGGATGAGTCCCGCACGGGGTCTTGCCTCGTCACGGAATTTCGTCTGAATCTGATATACCATGAACGGATACTTGGCATAGCTCTTCGCATAGTCCCGAACCAGATGGACCGCTGCCTCTTCATGTGTCATACCAAGCACTAAAGGGCTGCCGCTCCGGTCCTGAAAACGCGCCATCTCCGCACCGATGCTTTCATACCGTCCGGATTCCTGCCAGATGGACGCCGGCATAACCACCGGAAACTGCACCTCCTGTCCGTCGATGGCATCCATCTCTTCCCGGATAATCTGCTCAATTTTCTTCGTAATCCGTTTAAGCGGCATATACGAAGAAAATATGCCGTTTGACATAAGCTTGATATATCCGCCGCGCACCATCAGCGCATGGCTGTCCACAACGCAGTCCGTCGGCCTCTCCTTAAAACGGTCTCCGACCAGTTTTGATAGTTTCATCATTAAATCCTCCTATATGTTCCGTCAGCAGGGCTTCTTTCGAATCCTCCCCCCAAGAAGCAGCAATGCTTAATCTTCTTTAATCTTCTTCACTGAAATCCGTATCCATCGCCACCTGAAGCTTATACTCGGGGAATTCTTTCTGCACTTTTTCACACACCTCACGGTATACGGCACCTCTGTCTGATGCGTCAAAGCTGACGACGATATCAAATCTAACCGTTTTTTCTTCCCTGTCCAGATAAAAGCCATGCATCTCCTTCACGTATTGCACGTCCGTGACAATCTTTGAGACTTTCTCGCGCGCCGCAACCGCCTCAGGGCTTTTCGTGTTGTACGAATACACTCCGATGGCTGTCAGTATCACGTTATGCTCTTGATATACCTTGACTTGAATCTTTCTCAAAAGCTTATCGAGATCATCCGCCGAAAGCGTGTCCGGGACCTCAATATGCAGGGACCCGTTGAATGAATCCGGCCCGTAGTTATGCATGACAAGATCATAAGTTCCGCTCACTTCCGGGAACTCAAGCACCGTCGTTTTAATCTTCTGTGCAAGCTCCTTTCCTGCATTCTCCCCGAGAATTTTCGAGATTGTCTCCCGGAGCATTTCGATTCCGGCTTTAACGATTACAAGCGCTATAATTGCACCGAGCCAAGCCTCAAGCGAGATATGGAAGATCAGGTAGACGGCTGCTGCGGCAAGCGTTGAAGCAGAAATGACCGAATCTAAGACCGCATCATCCCCGGAATTCACAAGCGAATCCGAATTAACTTTCTGACCGACGCTTTTAACATATCGGCCGAGAAGGATTTTTACGATTACGGCAACACCGACGATAATCAGAGAAATCGTTCCGTAATCCGGTGTTTCCGGATGGATTATCTTCTTGATTGACTCAATCAGCGCCGTAACACCGGCATACAGAACAATCACGGAAATAACCATCGCACTCAGGTACTCAATTCTCCCATACCCGAACGGATGCTTCTTATCGGCTTTTCTTCCGGCGAGTTTGGTCCCTATGATTGTAATAACGGAACTTGCCGCATCCGAAATATTGTTTACGGCATCCATTACGATGGCTATGGAATTGGCCGTCAGGCCGATCACCGCCTTGAACGCTGCAAGGAGAACATTTGCAACAATTCCGATAATGCTTGTCCGGATTATGATGTGGTCACGCCTTGTATTCGTTTCCATTTTCCCTCCCAATGAATCAAATGTATGTCGTCCCTCTTCCGTTAACGGATTTCAATCTCCCAGCTTCCGTTCCCCAGATCCTTCCTGACGGCAACCGTAAGCCCTAACGGCTTCAGTTCCTTCGCTTCAGGATTCTTGTAATCCGAATAATACATCAGTTCTGCTTCTTTGCCCGTAATCAGAATGCCTTCCATGGAGACGCCTTTTCTTTTGTCCAATTGGGTGGTTCGGACATTCATTACCGTTTGATCAACACGCCAGATTGTGATGCCGACACGGTTACGTTCTTCGTAAAATACCATGTTGTCCCAGTTCTCATCATCACTCACATCATAAAATGTAACAGGATCCGCAAGGGTTGCGTCAAATCCTTCTCCGTCCCTTGCCTCGATGATGAAGTACTGATTCGGATCGTCCGTCGGAATCAACAGCGGCCTGTACTTACCGGTTGAAAGAGCGTCCAGACAGTAGGTTCCCTCTCCCGTATACTCCGTTGCACCACACCAGCCGTACAAAAGGTTATAATACGGATTGATGTGCGTAACATTGTATTCTTCTTCCGTCTTCAGATTCGATACGCTCATCAGGTCATTATAATAATACCCGTAATTATATATATCATACGCGCCGAGAAGATGCGTCAATTCGTGGCAGATAACGCCGAAGGTTGATTCTTCCGTGACGTGGGCGACATAGCAGTATTTATCAAAATTCTTGCTGATGGGAGCATATAAGACGCTTTCCGAATTCACCGCAGGATAAACAACCAGTATTGTCGGGCCGATATAGTGCTCTTTCAGGCGTTCATTGGCTCCCACAAACCAGTCATCCATAAGAATATTGATGTAGTTTTCCGAGTTTATCTCATCGAAGGCAAAATCATCCGTATTCAGGCCGTTTGCTTCCAGTTCCGACATGCAGAAAGCAAAATCATAATCGTAATCGAAAAACGAATATTCTTTATGAACAAACTGTTCATCAGAGTAATCCTTGTCCAAATGAAAGGTATAAACGCCGGTCGTATTACCGGGAAGCAAAACCGGGGTGAAAAAGAACTTTCCGCCCGAGACTTCTTTGAAATAATCATTTACGGTGGCGGTTCCGTCTTCGATACTCCCGCTCCCGAAGATATACTCGCTCCAGGATTTTTCGAGTGCCTCGTCATATACGGTCAGTGAATTGTTGTAATCCATCAGGACAACCAACAGCGGGCGTTCCTCCGTCTGGGTATAAAACTCCGGGAAGTTAAACTCCGGGAGTTCCCGAATCTCTTTTATGGAATACGGATCGGGCGTCGGTTCTGCCGTCGGCGTCGGCGTCGGAGTCGGCGTCGAAGTCGGTTCCGCTGTCGGTGTAGGCGTTGCCGTCGGTTCAACCGAAGGGACCGCCGTAACAGGTTCCGTAGGCGCCTGTGAGGGATCCTTCTTATTCTCCTGCTGATCAGTCCCGCATCCGCTCAGACACAGAACAAGAATCAATAAAACTGCCGATATAAATCTGCGCATGGCATTTTCCTCCAATGAATGCTCACATCATTAATCATAATTTGTTGAAGCCGGATTGAAATAACTTGCATTTTCTTCTGCGACAGAGCGCGGAATTGTAATCTGCTTATATTCATATTCACGGCTAACCACACTGATGCCGGTCCCGGAGCTTATCGGACCAAATATACTTTCTTTGATAAGATTGCCGCATTCATCGTATATGTATTTAATCTCAACGATGTTTTGTCTCATGTAAACAAGTCTTCCGTCCTTATCGTAACTCCGCTCCAGAAGAACCGTTTCTTTACCGTCGGCTTCTATTCTTTTTTGCAGAACCAGTTCTCCTTCCCGGTTATACTTTTGAATAAAAGTGCTCACATACGTATCCAGACTGTAAAACTTCTGCTCTGAAACGTCTCCTTCTTCCGTTTCATAATACTCTGTAATCTGATATTTTTTCACATTTGAATCACCGTCATACCATTTCGCGTATGTTTCGCGGCCATCCGAGTCCAGTTTGCGGAATTGTTCGCCGTTCTCGTTATGTCTCGTCTCCTCTCTCGTTCCATCCGGGCGATAAGCAATTTCCATGCTTATTCCAAACGCTTCCGATTCTACGGCATTCTCATGTGAGTAGATTCGCGTTACTCTTCCTTCGGAATCGAGATCGGCATATTGTAATACTGCCCAGGTATGCTGCTCCGGGTCCATATATTCTTCTTTGATGACGTAACCGTTCACGTCATACCAAAACACGCTTCCGGATGAAACGGAACCGCTTTCGTCATAATACAGGTTTTGGAGAATAAGACCGGTCTCGTTCCACACTATCTCGTGACATGGAACATACTCTCCGCTTGGCGTCTTGCGATATTCCGTCTGTTTCAGACTCTGCCCGTCACTGCGATATAGCGTCTCCCCCTTGCGCACCTCACCGGTATAAACCTCATAATCGGGTCGTATTACTGTTACCAAATAGTTTTCTGCATCATACCGGAACAGCGATTCAACATTCTTCCCGTCACGACTGCAACTGACACAACGCCCGTTCTCATCATAACGGAATTGGCAAACAAGCTTTTTCTCCGTATCATTCGAATACGTGCAATACTCTTTCTCTAAAAGCCAGACTTGAATCGTGTCCGGGACAGGTGTCAACGATGTCTCCTGTTTTGCTTCCTGTGTAACTGTCGGATGCGTACCTGACGGGTCACTCTTATTCCACATTCCCGAAAACATCGTCACAATCAACGCCGCCCACGCAACCAATGCCACGCAGCACAGGATAAGAACTACTCTTTTTACTCGCGGTTTCATTTTCCCCCTAACACAAGCAGTCTTGCCGGAATTGCTTTCATTTATTATCTTTTTTTCATAATACAACCGTTTATAAATTCGTTTTTGTTACATATGTTCTGAGAAGTCTATCTCTCGTGTCTGCTCATACTCAATCACGTCTAAATGCTTCCGTATCTTTTCCTTATCCGCCCCTGCTTCCTGTATTTCGTCCGCAGCATACCATCACAAAGGGCGAATGCACCTATACAACAGCGGAGCGGCCTTCTTTTCCAGGTCCGAAAAATGATAAACCTTCTTTGCGATATCCAGAGCATGAAACACACGCTTAAGAAAAGTATCATTTGCTTCCAGTCCGCTATACGTATCGGCCGTTGAAACATAAGGCGCCTGACGGATTATGTAGTTAATATAGACTTCTCTTCCGCCTATATTGAAATCATAAACTCCTTTGAAATTTCCATCTTCATCCAACAAGACATTTCCACCACCATATAATGAGGGGTTTCTCTCTCAGGCTTTCCTCCGATTTTTATGAACTCCAAATATTACAATGTTCTTTCGAATCATTTTATCATATCCGTAAGCAACCGTCTATAACAAAGGAGAATCTTACGTACACTTCCGCACAAACTCTTCAAATATCCTGAGGCTGTTTTTATCCCGTTGGTAAGAAAACTCCGGATGCCATTGCACGGCCCATACAAAATCTTTATCCGGCATCTCCACTGCTTCTATTCCCCGGAAATAGCCCGGAAGCATCCACAGGCTCTCTTTTTTCTCATCTACAAGCGGTATTACTCCGATTATCGGTTTCATATTTCTTTCCTCCAATAGAAAAGCAAAGGCTCCTTGTTCAGACGCCTTTGCCTATATTTATTATACAATACCCGCTTCTTTTTTTCCAGTCTTTTATTCCTGAGGAATGCCGAAGTATTACTCCGGTCTAACCATGTTCCATAAGGTTTCTTTTTGTTCTATCCCGTAATTGAGTATCTTCCACAGGGAATCAACCGCATACGGACCGTACGTCTGCATGTACGAGATGTGCATCTGCTCAGCGCCGTAAAATATGAGGTCGAACTCTCCGCGGGAGACGCCCTCGTTCCCGTAGTAGCCCCGCAGGAAGCTCTCCGCCAGGTCGAAGCGATAGCTCATC
>CAMZEW010000007.1:0-29988 GCA_947305875.1 uncultured Lachnoclostridium sp. | reverse complement strand
ATGAAGAATAAGATTTTAGCCGGTATCGCCGTTACGCTTCTTTCAGGCCTTTTCCTTGTATGCATCTTCATCGGTTCAAGGAATCTGCTCAGAAGACGCGATATGAAGAAGCTGAACGCCGAGACCGCGGTGACTTATCAGAAAGGCGAATGGGTCACATTTCGCGTCCGTCTCGCGGAGATGGATCCCTACCACATCAAGCACCTTCTGAACGGGGTGTTACCGATTGGAAACGAATACTATTACCGCGTTTACTCGGATGATCTCGGAAGCATGATGATTATCCGTGCGGGCAAGGACTGGTACGACCGGAACTTCACCGATTATCAGTCGAACAACCCGGACGGCGTTTTGGTGACCGGTTATGTACGAAGCCTCGAGTCCGAAGTGTCGCAATCGATGGAATCCTATCGGAACAGTCTCAGGCAAAAGGCCGGCCTTCCCGTTCTTCTGCAGTCAAAACTATACGTGGACTGCCTTGCAATCAAGGTTTCCGTGATGGAGCTGATTATCGGCATATTCCCGATTCTCTGCGGAATCCTTGTTCTGATCAGTGCAAAGACCGAACTGTTCAGCCATCCGGCGGATTCCCGGACGGGCAAAATCGTGCTGGCCGTTTTCTTTATCCTGTTAATTGCCTATTGCGGCATGGTAATTCATTTCACTTCCCTTGTCTGAAAGGAGCGTGGCAATATTTTAGAACCTGACGCGCAAATAATACTGATTGTTATCGGAATTCTTCTGGTCCTTTCCGCTTTCTTCTCGTCTGCGGAAACGGCCCTCACGTCCGTCAATAAGATGCGGATGCGGGCGCTTTCGGACGACGGAAAGAAGGCTGCGAAGCTTGTCCTTAAACTCGAGGAGAAGAGTACGAAGATGCTGTCCGCCATCCTGATCGGCAACAACATCGTAAACCTCACGGCTTCCGCCCTCTCCGCCAAATTCGTCAGCATCCATTTTAAAAACAACTATCTGACCGCCGCGACCGGCATACTCACATTTCTCGTCATAATCTTCGGCGAGATTGTCCCGAAGACCGCCGCGTCGATTCACGCGGACGGCTTGGCAATGTTCTATGCACCGCTTATCTACGGCTTTATGGCGGTCATGACGCCGGTCATCTGGCTCGTAAACGGAATCGCCCGGTTCTTCCTGTTTCTGTTCCGAATCGATACGAAGAAAGGCGCGGTCATCACCGAAGACGAGCTTCTTACCTATGTCGACGTAAGCCATGAGGAAGGCGTCATCGAAAGCGATGAGCGGGAAATGATAGCGAACGTCGTCGACTTCGGCGACTCGCTCGCAAAGGACGTCATGGTGCCGCGAATCGATGTCGATTTCGTCGACGTGCACGCCGGATATGACGAGGTGACCGAGGCATTTCTCGCGAACAATTACTCGAGGCTTCCGGTATACCGCGGCTCCCGCGACAATGTGGTCGGCATCCTCTTTCTGAAGGATTTCTTCCGCTACCGCGGCGACAGGAAGAACTTCACGGTAGCTGCCGCCATGCGGAAACCGTTCTTCACATTTGAGTTCAAGAAAACCTCCGATCTCCTTGCCGAGCTTCGGAAGGAATCGGTTACGATTGCGGTCGTTCTCGACGAGTACGGCGCGACGGCCGGAATCATCACGCTTGAGGATCTTCTCGAGGAAATCGTCGGCGAAATCCGCGACGAGTACGACGCCGATGAAGAGGATGAGATTCGAAAGCTCAGCGACACCGAGTATGTCGTGCACGGAAACGCCCGTCTTGAGGATATCAACGAGCGGCTCGGGCTGCACCTTGCGTCCGACGACTACGACTCCATCGCAGGCCATCTGATCCATCTTCTTGAGCACCTGCCGAAGGCAGGCGAGCGGATTACCGAGGACAATGTCACATACATCGCAGAAACAGTTGCGAAGAACCGCGTGGTACGGGTCAAGATTCTTCTGCCCGAACCGGCGGAACCGACGGAATAAAAAACGAATGCCCGCAGGCCGGAGCCCGCGGGCATTTTCTTTTCTTATCTTCTCACCTTAATCAGGTAGGTTGCGTATTTCTTTGATTTCGTCTCCGGAATCATCTTCACGATATCTCCGAGTGAAAGGAGAATGTCGATGTTCGTATCAATCTCCCGGTAGTAAGCGTCGCCAATCTTCTTGGCGCCCTCGTCCGTGCCCTTCAGCTGCTCGTAGCCGTAGGTGCGCTCATTTTCACCGATGTAGATGTATTCGACGTTGTATTTGTCGAGAAGCGCTTTCACTTCGTCACGGTTTTGCGATGTGTAAATGGTCCGCACATCAAGCTCACGGTCGGTGACCTCCTTCGGGCAGTCCACGACACCGCTGCTTCTCCAGAGCCATTCATGCGTCTGCCAGCCGATTACGGTCGGATTGCCCGTGAAGACGGAAATCCGGTTGTAATAAGTATAACTCAAACCGCCCATCTCAAGAATGACCGGCTGTCCTTTAATGTTCTCGTTGATGAATTCAATCATCTCCGCGTCGTCTTTGTTCTGACCCGCAACGAACGCGCTCGCGTCAAGCGACGAATACTTGCCGCCGAACCACGACGTATAGCATTCGTTGAAGTACCCGGCCGCCGTCAGCATCAGGAATACCGCGGCGCAGGCGAAGCCCTTCTGGAACTTATTCTTCGGCATGCAAAGGAACTTGATTGCGATATAAGCCATGCTGAGACCGAACATAATGAATGCCTGGTATGTCAGCTTAAACATCGTATTGGCACGCTCGTAAGCGCCCTGATAGATATCCCTTACGAAGATAACCTCCGGCAGGAATACAAGGCCTGCGGCGCAAAATGCGATGGTCATCACGAACAGATCGGTCACGGTCAAGCCCGACAGGAAACGGACAATCCATCTGCGGTTATCGCCCTTCTTCCTGTCCTTCTCGACCTCGCGGACCGAAACGACGAAGAACACGATCAGGCAGGTAAACGGAAGTCCCCAGAGCACGAGCAGTTCGCGGAGCCACGTATGGCGGCTCGCAAGACCGATGCCTCTTGAGATGCTGTCAAAGGTAAGCGTAAACGGAAGGCCGACCACGGCGCCGATAACGATGAACACGGCTGCCTGATAGGCGGTCAGAATCCACGCGCGCTTATCAAAGCGGTATACAACGAGGTTCGAGAACAGAATCACCGCGCCCGAAACGACGAAATAAATCGGCAGATCCCAGCTGTTCGTCATCTGGAACAGTCCGATCAGGAATGCGCACGTAAGAATCGCGGGATGAAATGCCTCTTTCGCAAGGCTCTGACTCTCCTCGGTGCTTTCTTCCGCGCCGGCCCGGATGCGGTCCATCCGCGCTTTCCGCTGAAGAAGCCACGAAAACAGAATCGCGAGAACGGTCAGCACAAAAATCATATTGATGACGTGTGCATGCAGGTCGCCGATTACGAACGAGTAAACCGGGAATTCGTGAATCGTCTTGTCGTCACGTTCGTTGAAATAGCCGATGTAACGCGTCGCGTTCGGGAACCAGTAGCTCGAGATATTGTCCGCGCCGAGAAGCCGCTGCACCTTCGGCACGATGAATTTGTGAATCGGATAATGTAACGAGCTCGAGAAAGCAACCGCAAGACCCGCAAGCGTGCCGCAGAATACCGGACGCCAGAACGGCTCTTCCTTCTTGTCGATGATTTCGCCGAGGCTTCTCGCCTTCTCAAGTTCCTTCTCGGTAAGATTCTCCGAAGCGCGGTCCGTAAGGCGTGTGCGCATCAGATTGACGCCGATGGAATACGACATCGAAAAGGCAAATGCCGGAATCATCATCATCGCGATGTTGTATCCGTGCGTTACCGGAACGCCGGCAAGCTTCGTGATAAACGTCGCAAGATACTGGCCGACATAGTAATAGTTAATCGTGCTTCCGGCAAACCACATGTCCTTTGCGGGCATATAATCGCTCTTGAACATGCTGAGCATAAAGCCGTAGTCCATAAAGCGTTCCGTGCCGAACGCCGCGGGGTTGATGCCCTTTAGATAGCACCAGAACACGAACAGCGCAAAGAACAGCGCTTCCGAACAGAACATCGAAGCCAGACGGTCCTGCGAATAGAACTCGCGGAAGCTGTACTTCCGGTTTTTCTTAAGCACGAGATAATAAAACAGAACCGCGCCTAAAACCAGGCAGAAAACAGACACGAAGAAGCATGCCGTCCGCGTAAACTTCAGAATATGCAGCGACGACAGGAACCACATGAGCCAGCCGCACGCGGCAATGCCGAGCGCCTTTGAGAATACCCATCCGCCGTCGTGAAACCGCTTAAAGAGAATCATCGCAAGCGGCTGCATGGCAACGCCGAGAAGGATCAGCGTTCCCCACCACATCAGCACATACGAAAAATTAAGCGATCCCAAGAACCGCATCCCGAGATATAGGAACAGGACGAGCACACATGAGCCGGTCAGAATCCGTCCCAGTCCGTCCCTGTTTTTCTTCTCTGCAACCATTTATTTCTCCTCTCCGTTCAAAAAGATTTTCTGCTTTGTATCGAATATTCTCGTGAAACCGTCGTTGAACACAAGCCCGTATGTATTGATGATGTTCTGCTCATTGACGATGAATTCCTTCCGTTCCCTTACGGCGGAATCCACAACAATGAAGCGGATATTGCACTCGGTAACCAGCTCGTCTAACCGCTCCGGCGTCGAGGCCTCATACATCGCGTAGACCTTCGCCTCACGCCCGTAGGTGTCATAGCCCGCCGACCATGCATAATACGGCCAGCCGTAATAAAGCATCGCGCCGCCCAGCACGAAATCGTTCAGCGAGTACCAGTCCGTCAGGAAGATGTCGTTCGAGTCGGCATTCTCCAAAACGAACCGGCATATGTCGGATTTCTCATCCAGTTCCATGACGTTATGCTCCTGCGCGTCGTTTCGTTTCAGCACAACCGTGAAATCATAAAAACCGCTCACGGTCAGGCAGAACAGAAGAAACGCCGCAAGCATTTTCACATACGCGCCCTTCATTGAAAACAGGCGGTGCAGAACGGATGCAGCCGGAATGCATAACAGCATGATTCCGATCATGATGTACTTGTGGTTTACGGAGATGTCGATGGTCAGCGATACGGTAAATGCGAAGACAACCGGCGCCGTGAACGCAAGCACGAGGTACCGCTCCGTCTTCTTCAAAAAGGCAAGCGAAACAAGCACGGTCAGAGGAAGAATTCCGCAAAGCGTGACGATATAGGCGACGACGCCGAAGAACGTCCTCTGCTCCGCAAGGAAACCGAAGAAGTATTTCGGCTTAAGCGCCGAACCCGAGATGAACAGCTTCGTCGAAAGAACCGACAGTGCAACCGTAATCACGGCGCAGAGCGCGTATTCGAGCCGCCTGTCGGAGACAAATGCCATGACAAACAATACGCAAAGGCACGCAATGACGCAGGCGCCGTTGAAGAAGCTGCACATGCCGAGAAGCAGGCCGCACGCGGCCGCCTTCAAAAGGCTCTTCGGAAGCCAGCCCTCACGGGACAGAACCGATGCACGTACCGCATATTCCGCATGCTCTCCGGGCAGCGTGTTCTCCTCCGGATTCTCCGAAAGGAAGTCGTAAATCTGCCGGTCCGCATAGTCGTTGCAGCGCTTCGTGCCTGCAAAAAGGTATTGCGTGAAGTAAATCAGAAGAAACAGAAGCACGCCGAGTCCGAGGGCCAGATGTCTCTGGTTACAGTAAACATTCAGGTTCCAAAGTCCCCAATCCTCATGCTCGGTCGTTCCGATGAAATCGGTATTCTTAAGAAGCGTCTTCATCAGGTCGGTTCCCTTCGGAATCTTCGAAGTGAAGTCAAGGAACGCGCGCGAACTCCGGAACGTAAACAGTACCGTCGTCAGAACGCCGACCGCCCGCTTTCCGGACAGCTTGACCGCGTAGAAGTATAAAAGCGCAAACGCGTTGACAAGGCAGATTAAGCTCGGCAGATTGAACGCCCAGTCAAGTCGCATGCCGAGGAAATTCAGATTGCCCACAAGGAACTGGAATAGGAAGTGGTATTTGATGTCCTCTCCCGCAAAATGCGAATACGACGTCGGAAAATTGTTCCCGACCGCGAAGGAGCGGATCATTCCGATGTGCGGCGCAAAATCGCTCGCAACCGACCAGCCGACATAAAGCTTTCCGTTCCGGTAGAAGAACGTCCAGAACAGAAGCAGGAAGAAGAATGCAGTGATTACGGCGAAAAGAAACCATTCCCCGTAAAGGATGCCGGCGAAATGTCCCTTCGCGTCAAGGTCCTTACGGCGGACCGCCCGGATAACGAAATAAAGGATGATGAAGAACGCAACCGGCATGACAATCAGGTTGGCGCCGATCAGCGGATGGCGGAAACCCCGGAACAGAAATCCGAGCCCGTAGGTTGCCCACACCATCGGAACCGTGCCGAACAGAAACCATGCCGGAAGGCAGAGAAATGCCGGCGCAAGGTCCACTGCCCTTCCGCCGTATGTGTTTTTGCAGAAATTCCGTAAGTTCGGGAATACAGACCGGACAATCGCCCACCCGATTCCGGTACACAAAAGAAGATAAATAAGACCAAGCATAACGAATTCCCCCGTCGTTATAAATTCCCGAATTTCAGTATATCACAACGTCCGCTTTATCTGCAATCAAAAGTTCGTACATGTCTTCCGCTTCCGCGTCCGAAAGCGCCTCGACGTCTTCCTTTGCAAAGCGGAGCGATTCCGCGTCGCGGATGACGTCTGCAATCTGAAAATCCATATCGCCGCTCTGGCGGATTCCGAAGAAATCGCCCGGGCCGCGAAGCCTGAGGTCCTCTTCCGCTATCGTAAAGCCGTCCCTTGCCTTAAGAAGCACCGACAGCCGTTCCTTCGTCTCGGCGTCATCATTGCCCTGAACGAAGATGCAGTAGGACTGTTTCTCTCCTCTTCCGACGCGCCCGCGCAGCTGGTGCAGCCCGGATAATCCGAACCGTTCGGCATTCTCCACCATCATCACGGTCGCGTTCGGAACATTGATTCCGACCTCGATTACCGTCGTACTGACAAGTACCGACACCTGCCCCGACGCGAATTCCGAAAGGATCCGGTTCTTGTCCGCGGCGCTCATCTGTCCGTGTAAGGAAGCAACGGTGATGCCGCCGAGTTCTTCGCGCAGTTTGTCCGCGTAGTCGGTCACATTTTCCGCATCGAAATTCTCGCTCTCCTCGATCATCGGGCAGATTACGTATACCTGGCCGCCCGCGGCGACCTGTTTTTTGATGAAATTGTACGCCGTCGGGCGGTAGGAACCGTCCACGACGCAGCTTTTAACCGGAAGCCGTTCCGCCGGCTGCTCGGACAGAAGCGAGATGTCCATGTCGCCGTACAGCATCATCGCAAGCGTTCTCGGAATCGGCGTCGCGCTCATGATCAGAAGATGCGGCATCGCGCCTTTCTTCATCAGTTGTTCGCGCTGCTTCACGCCGAAACGGTGCTGCTCGTCCACAACAACGAGACCGAGGTTTTGAAAACTCACCTTCTCCTGAAAAAGCGCATGCGTGCCGACGGCAATCGCATAGGTGCCGTCCGCAAGGCCGGCGAGCACTTTGCGGCGTTCGGCCGCGCTCTGCGAACCGACCAGAAGGGCGACCTGAATGCCGAACGGTTCAAGCAGTTTCGTAAACGTCTCAAGGTGCTGTCTCGCAAGCACTTCGGTCGGCGCCATCAGGCATCCCTGGAAGCCTTCCTCGGCGCACATCGAAAGCGCAAGAAGCGCCACAATCGTCTTTCCGGAACCGACGTCGCCCTGCAGCAGGCGCTGCATCGGATAAGGTCCCTGCAGGTCGGCGGCAATCTCGGAAAGCACCTTTTTCTGGGCGCCGGTCAGTTCGTAAGGAAGCGCGCTTTGAATCCTTTCCGCGTACGAATGCCGCTCGATCAAAAAGCTGTTCGGCTCCCTCAGTATGCCCGCTTTCACATGGCGCATCGACACAAGGAACTTAAAGAATTCGTCATAGGAAAGCCGGCGGATTGCGTCCTTCGTCACCGACTCGTCCTTCGGGCAGTGAATCTCTCCGTAAGCGTCCGAAAGTTTCATGAAGCCCCGATCCGTACGGAGTTTCCTCGGCATGTAATCTTCAATTTCCGTCTCGGCAAGCGCCGCACGTACCGCCTTTGAGACCGCATTGCACGAAAGTCCCGCCGTCAGGTGATAAACCGGACGAAGCGATTTCATGCGCCCGCGGTACTCCTCTTCGGTGAACACTTCCGGGTGCACCATCGAAACAGTTCTTCCCATGCGGGCAACCTTCCCGCGGAATAAAAGCCGCTTCCCGACCGGAAGCTGCTTGATAATGTAAGGCGTATTGAACCAGCGGAGCTCCGTCTCGCCGGAGATGTCACGGATGTGGGCGATGACAATCTTCTTTGCCCCCTTCGGAATGAGTCTTGCGGGCGACGTGAGCATGCCGGCAACCGTGCAGGTCACCCCGTCGGCGGCCGCCGAAACAAGGACCGGCTCCTCGTAGCGCTCATATCCTCTCGGAAAATGACACAACAAGTCCCCGACCGTACGGATGCCGAGCTTCTCGTACAGTTTGACGGACTTGTCGCCGATGCCTTTCACCTTTTTTACGGGATCTGTAGTCTTCATGCATATCCCCTTTTTACGGGAAAAGGGCTGAACAGACTCAGCCCTTTTAATCTTAACCGATTGTCACTCAACGGAAAGCAGGTAATAGTATACCGGCTGGCCGCCGAAATGAACCTCAACATCAATATCCGGATGGTTCTCGCCGATGGTATCCGCAATCGCCTGCGCGTCTTCCTCGGTCGCGTCCGCGCCGAAATAGATGCTTACAAGGCCCGAATCCTCGTCCACGAGGTCATCCACAAGTTCGATCGTAACTTCCGAAACATCCGGCCCGACGGCAAGAATGCCGGCGTCCGCAATGCCCATGATATCTCCTTCGTGGATTTCCTTTCCGTCGAAGCTCGTGTCACGGACCGCGTAGGTAATCTCGCCGCTCTTGACAGCGCCGAGCGCTTCGGTCATAAGCTGCTCGTTCTCTTCCGCACTGCGGTCGGCAAGAAAGCTCACCATCGCGCTGATACCCTGCGGAGCGGTCTTCGAAGGAATTACGAAGATATTCTTACCTTCGGTAAGCGCCTTCGCCTGCGTTGCGGCAAGAATGACGTTGCCGTTGTTCGGCAGGATGAAGATGTTCTTCGCATTCACGTTATCGATTGCCGTCAGCATGTCTTCCGTGCTCGGATTCATCGTCTGACCGCCTTCGATTACATAATCGACGCCGAGCCCGCGGAAGATCTCATTCATTCCCTCGCCTACGGAAACGGCGATAAATCCCATCTCCTTAGGGGGTTCCTTCGGTGCTTTGGCCTTCTCTTCGGCTTCCTTTTCATTCGACATGATAACGCGCTCGTTGTGCTCTTCGCGCATATTGTCAATCTTCATGCGGGACAGCTGGCCGTAAGTAAGCGCCTTCTGGATTGCAAGACCGGGGTCGTTCGTATGGACGTGAACCTTAACGACATCGTCATCGGCAACACATACGATCGAATCGCCGATCGAGGACAGGAAGGTCTTGAAATCAATCTCCTCCTTGGCTCCGAATTCCTTCTCAAGAAGGATGATGAACTCGGTGCAGTAGCCGAACTTGATGTCGGCCGTCGAGATGTTGTCGCTGCCTGCGCCGCCGGTCTTCTTCGGCTCGGCGGACGGTGCGGTTCCCGCCATCAGATCATTAACGTCCGCTTCCTCTCCCAAGAGGCCCTTTCTTGCGCCGATCATAACGGCAAGAAGACCCGTTCCGCCGGAATCCACAACGCCTGCTTCCTTCAGTACCGGAAGAAGCTCGGGCGTATTCTCAAGTGCTTCCTGCATCCGCTCAATGACTTTATCAAGGAACTCTTCCACATCGTCGGTGTAATCGCCGATTTCGGCAGCGGCTTCCGCTCCCGCTCTTGCGACCGTCAGAATCGTTCCTTCCTTCGGCTTCATAACGGCCTTGTAAGCCGTATCCACTGCCTTATCGAAAGCTTCCGTCACAATCGGAATCGTCAGCGTGTCATATCCGTTGATTCCCTTGCAGAAACCGCGGAACAGCTGCGAAAGGATAACGCCGGAATTCCCGCGCGCACCCTTAAGAGAACCCGACGAAATCGCCTTCGAAAGCGACTGCATCGTAAGGTCCGTTACCTGTCCGATCTCCTTCACGGCGGAAAGAATGGTCAATGTCATATTGGTTCCGGTATCTCCGTCCGGAACCGGGAAAACGTTCAGTTCGTTGATGATTTCTTTCTGTGCTTCCAGATTCTTCGCTCCCATCAGAAACATCTTCTTAAGGAGTGAAGCATCTACCGAATTAAGTGCCACTTTCTTACATCCTCCTTCTAGCCACAAACCCGGTCGGGCCGGCGCTTATCATTATTAATCAATAACGCGGACGCCGTCCACATGAATATTCAGTCTTTCTACGTGCAGCCCGGAGAAGTCTTCAACACGGTACTTGACATTCTCATACAGATTCGTGCATACTGCCCGGATGCTGATGCCGTAGGAAACAATAATATGCAAATCAATGGTAATACGATTCTCATTCAGCTTAACCTTAACGCCGTGCTTTAAAGAATCCTTTCGAAGGAGCTTCGAGAGCCCGTCCTTCATGCTGACCGCTGCCATCCCCACAACACCGAAACACTCGGTTGCGGCAGAGCCTGCGTACTTTGCGATTACATCTAAATCGATATAAACATCACCGTTTACGGTTGCGATAGTTCCGTCCATAAGTTCCCTCCTGTAAATCTGTGCTCTTTTGAAGTAATCTACTCATAGATAGTAACATTTTACCATCAAAACAAAAAAAAAGAAACATCAAATTTCAAAAAGGCAAAAAAGAAAAAAGGGTATTCCCTTTCGGCAATACCCCCATGAATGATTATGCTCTTTCCACTTTGCCGGAACGGAGGCAGGAAGTACATACATGCATCTTCTGTGTTCCGCCGTTCACCTTAACGCGTACCGTCTTAACGTTTGATTTCCACATCTTATTTGCTCTTCCGGAAACCTGGCTACGCGTAATGCTGATCTGTCTGCCGAAAAGCGCGCCCTTATCACAAATATCACATTTTGCCATGAATACAAGCACCTCCTTCACTTGTGAATTGGTTGCGATAACCCGAACATTGTCATAATAACAGAAACATTCTTCAAATGCAAGAACTTTTTTTATCTTCCGAAACGCTTCTTTTTTCCTGTATCCGGGGCACAATCCAAAGCCCGAGAAGAAGGATAAATCCGACGATGCTGATTCCGATTCCGGCGGTTCTTCCGGGTGCGTGATAGACCATCGTAAAGCTATGCTCTCCCGCTTCCAGCAAGCATCCGAGGAAGCCTCCGTCCGCCTTGATCAAAGGCATTTCCTTACCGTTTGCCGATACGGTCCAGCCCTTATCGTACGGAACCGTCATGATTAAAACGCCGCGTTCCTTCATCGAAACGGTTCCGGTTATGCGGTTCTTCGACGCCTTAAGGCCCGCTGCCATCGTCATATGCTCCGCGGCTTCCCGCACTTCGCTTACGCGCATGCGCTGAATCCTCGGCCTCGAAATCACCACGTTCTCACCCGTGAAGCGGAACGTAAGCTCATTACAGGGTTCCGAAGACGACACGACGAACTTCATGTCAAAATTGACGTTCGGACGCGCGTTCTTCGTACCCGAAAGCACGTTGGTAATCCCGTTGACGGTTACGGAGATGTACTCTCTTCTCCGCTTCGCGACGCGAAATGTGACGACATACACATACTCATCCAAAGAGTCCGGAACCGGCACCGTGAATTCACGGTCTAAGCAGACACCGAGATTCAGATTGCCCTTTGCGTCCCGTTCCGCTCCGAAATCGGCTTCGATTCCCGTATCCTCAAGCGGCGACACGTATACGTCCGGGCCGTCCTCTTCCGTCACCGCATAGGAAAGCAGCGCGATTTCGCGGTCGGCCGGCGAAAGCGACCGGAATTCCCGAAGGCTCATGCGTCTGTCCGCGGCAAATGCCAAGGCATACGCTTCCCGATTTGCATAAATCCGGCCGGTTTTGCCCGCATCCGGAACGATCTCTTTCCATCCGGCAGGCGCGTTCCCTGCAGCAATGTATCGGACTCCGAGAAAGGTCTGTAAAAAGATGTCCGACTGCGGCATGTAAGAGATGTCATTTTGCGAAGGATTCGCAACCCCCAGGTCTTTGTATAACAGCCCAAGGTAATCGGAATTCCCGAGCGACGAGTAATACCCGGTCGTCAGAAAACGCTTACCGTGCAGCTGGTTGACAACGTATTTCGTATTCGTGAAAACCGCGCTCCGGTACAGTTCATCATCCTTTTCGAGCACGCTTTCAATTGCCCGGTCGCGTTCCTTGTCATAAAGTCCCGCCGAAAAGGCTCTGTCCACGGGATTCTCGCGGAGCGTCGAACGGACGCAGACCGCAACCGCAATCAAGCCTGCCGTTATATACAGATAATTCAGATTCTTCTTCCGCATGGAAAAATGCAGAAGAAAAACGCTGATGCCCGAATCGACGAGGAGAACGATTGCGGCCCAAAGATCCATGCGGAACAGAAACGATACCGCGCCGAGAACGACGGCTCCGGCCGAACAAAGCGTGAACGTCCGTAAGCTGATTTCTTCCTTCTGAATCTTATGAATCATTCTTGCGGTAAGGAATGCGGCAGCCGGCACGAACGGAATCAGGATCTTCTCTCTCGTATAAAGAAAACCATTCAGAACAAGGCGGATCCACGGAAGCCATGCGCACAGAAGAATGCCGATTGCAAGGAAGCCGTCCGCGGGCTGCTTCGGTGCATCTTTTTTCTTCTTAAAGGCACCGATTGCCGTCACGAAGAGCGCCAGATACGTAATCGCCGTCATGCCCATCGAATACTCACTGTAGCAGATTGAACCAGCGAAATCCATATCGCCGATCAGCAGAAAGCGGAACGCCATACGGGCCTTCGCGCCGCTCTGCCGCCCGCCGAGGATGGTCAGAAGCGAAGGCACCGTAAGGATTGCGGAAAGCGCTGCGCCGGTTACGATGCAGAGCGCGAAGCCGCAGCCTTTATGAAGAAACTTTTTCCATGTCACATGCTCCGTTACGGTGAAAAACCGGTAGACGCCGTACAGCGTAATGACGCAGAAGCCCGGAACCGCATAGAAATAACTTGTAAACAGAAGAAGCGCTGCCGAAACCGCAAGAAGCCCCTTCCTGCGCCGGTGAAAATACCGGTCTGCGCCGATCAGCGCAAGAAGAAGAAACGGCATGTAGTTTACGAATACAATCTGCTTATGGGAATGGTAAAGAAGCGGCGAAGCGAACGCGAAAAGCGCCGTCGCCGTATAGATTGCCCCGTCCCCGAACGAGACGGCTTCCCCGAACGCGACGCGGATATGGCGAAGCCACAGAAAGAAAAGCCACACCGCACTGAGAAGCATCACGACGGAGGCGACCTGCAGATACGTCACCATCGAAACGCCCGGGAACAGATAACTTACAAGAATCACCGGATTCAGAAATCCGTAATAGCCGAAATAATAGGCGTTCTGCCCGCTTCCAAGCGAAAGCGCCAGTTCCGGGAGAAAATCCCCCGTTTCATAAAAGGTCTGCCGGTAGTAATCCGGCAATACGCTGTGCTGACTGACCCAGTCCGTCATGGAACCGAACAGATTGGACGTCCCGGTCATCCCGAAGATAATCGCTAAAAGAACAAGCGAGATCCCCGACAGAACGGCGATGTCTCTCCTTCGTATGGTTCGAAATGTCTCACGCATGGTAATTGTCCCCCGTGCGGCTCCGTGCCGCAATCCATCATTCCAACCAACTATAACACAATCCTTGCGGGAACACAACAAAGAATCACGGCCTGTGCGGATTCGCTGTTTTCATTTTCGGAAAATGTGATATACTGTTTATGAAGGGGGAGAAAACATGGAGAAAAAAAAGAAACGGCGGATTGTGCTTTCCGTAATTGCAGTACTGATTATCGGCTTTCTGGTGTGGTTTGTGCCGTTTGCCGTCAAGAACGCGCATTACCTGTCCCTTCCGTCCGTAACCGGGGAACAGCTGAACGAACTTCCGATCAGCGGCATTTACAACCTGATGATTGTCGCGCATCCCGACGATGAGTTCATATGGGGCGGCGGCCATCTGCTTGAAGGCCTCTGGTTCGTTGTCGTAATTACAAACGGCGACAACGAAGTGCGGAAAGCGGAATTCGAGGAGATGATGGAGAAGACCGGAAACGTCGGGCTGATTCTTTCCTATCCGGACAAAATCGGAAAGAAAAGAAGCAATTGGAAGTTCTGGGAAAAGGATATCCTTGCGGACCTCAACACAATCATCAATTATAAGCAGTGGAACTGCATCGTGACGCACAACGCGGAGGGCGAATACGGCCACCAGCATCACATTTACACGCACCGGTATGTGACCGAAATCTGTAAAGAACGCGGCGTCACTTACTCGCTCTGGTATTTCGGGACCTACTATAAGAAGGGGACGGTTCCCGAAGACCTGCCGCACATTTCGAGTGCGGGACAGAACAATACTCTTTCGGTGAAGCAGTCGCTGGCTTCCGTTTATAAGTCGCAGCAGAGGACGATTGAAAAACTGAGTCATATGCTTCCGTACGAAAACTGGGAGCCCTATTCCGAACAATAAAAAAGACCTGTCCGCCGGTTCCGGCGGGCAGGTCTTCTTTTTTCTTACTTCTCGAGAAGCTCCTTGGCGGCTTCATCCACCTTGGCATCGTCGATGTTAAGCTCCTCATCCTTCTTCTTAAACATGGAGCGCACGCGGTTGATTACTTCGGGCGCCATATCGAAGATACGGGTCAGCGTATCGGTATCCTTTACGGTAATCAGACGGGTGTTGCCGTCTTTAATCACGAGAATCGCGGACGGAGAAAGCTTTCCGCCGAGTCCGCCTGCCACACGGTCATTAAGTGTCTTCTTCTTAGTATCGCCGTCCTTGGCGGCATCCTTGTTAAAGGCTCCTGCAGCAACGCCGAAGGATACGTCGACAAGCGGAAGAAGCACCGTTCCGTCTTCCATCGTAATCGCTTCCCCTACAACGCTCTTCGTTGTGACGAAGCCCTCCATTCCCCTGAGAAGTCCCTGTACGGTTTCGTTTACGTTTGACATATTCTCATCCTTTCCCCGCTTAAGCGGCCTTGCCGAAGATTTCCTTTACTTCGTCCGGTGTTTTTGTAAGTGTATTCTTTACCTTCTCCGCCTCGCGGAGTACTTTTCTTATGTTCTTGTCGCGGTAGACCCTCCATGCCCGAAGCAGAATTCCGAAGAGCCGGATCCTTCCTTTCAGGTAGAGATCTCCGCTCGCGTGAATCCCCGGTTCGAAATTCGGGGTGAGCTTCACGTAATCCGAAATCATCGGATACCACGGAGAGATTCCCGCACAGATTTCACCGGTCAGCGCCGGATCATCGAGTCCGAACTCAACGCTTCCGTGATATTTCTTCGGGCAGATATGGCGGAGAACCCAGAAGGCGTTCGTCCATGCCGTTTTGATTGCCTTCTTCGTGGACTTCTTCGTGATGTACTTCTGTAAAAGCCCTTTCTTCTTAAGGAACAGCGCTCCCATTGCTTCAAGCGAATCCTTTAAAGAATCGGCCTTCTCTTTAAGCCCGTCAATCTTCTCACGGAGTTTGCCTTTCTTCTTACCGGAAAGCGCATCGGATAGTTCCTCGGAAAGCTCCGGCTTGTGCTCGCCGGTCTCTTCTGCGGCACTGTCCGCCCCGACCGGTTTCTCTTCCGAAGCGGCTTCCGGTTCCCCCGCTTCTTCTTTCGCCTCGGGCGGTTTCTCTTCGGAAACGGTCTCAACGGTTACGGAGGGTTCCCCGGTTACGGCTTCCGGTTTCGTAACAGGCTCTGCCGCAGGAGGCTTCTCCGCACTCTCCGCTTTGGCTTCTTCCTTCGCTTCCGCGGGCTTCGTAGCCTCGGTTTCTTCCGGTTTCTTTGCGTCTTCCTCTTCTTTCTTTCCGTCGGATTTTGCTACCGTAATCCCGAATACTTTTACTTTATACGATTGGTCTCCCGGCACGTCGTAAAGCATCCGGAAGCTGACAATCCGGAGCAGCCACCTGACTCTGATGTCGGCATGCGCCGTCGGACCGTTCTTGTCTCCTTCGGCCGCTATCTCGTAGCGGAACGGTGCGAACAGAAGCGCCGCGAGAATCAGAAGCACCAGCCCGATAATGCACAGAAGGACTATGCCGATAATCTTTAAGATCAAAAGAAATATATCCACATATCCTCCTTTCCGGACCGGTTCCGTTCCGTAATTATTCTTCTTTCAGATAGTATTCCCGGACGTCAAATCCGCCGGTCTCCCGGTAGACCTCGCCGATCATCGATTCCACGAGCTCAAGCGCCGGATTCTTCCCTTCGCTCACGCCGAGCACCGTAATGTCATGGTCTCTGGCCTCAAGCGGCAGCGCATAAAGCGGAATCACCTCGAGAATTCCTCCGTCGGTCGTCGGCAGGATGACGCAGTAAACCGTCCGAAGCGAAGGCCTGCGTTTCTTAAGCTGGGCCGTAAGCTTCTTCCGCTTCTCCTCCTGTCCGGCGGGAATCATCAGTTGTTTGCTGACATGAATCATGGTTTTACTCTCCGCGAAGCAGGTTCTTAAGCATGGCCACCGCGCCGCGCTTTTCGCCTTCGTTACTGCAGTTATGAAGCGACTGGAGCACGTAATTCATTACTTCGGTATGGGAATTGAAAAACACCGGAAGCTCCTTCAGAACCGATGCCATAATCGAACGGTTGTAAGCCTTGGTACGGCCTTCCATGCCGGCTTCGAGAACCGAAAGCACTTCTTTGGTCACTTCCTCGAGCCGTTCCCTGTCTACCATTACGACGCTTTCTTCGGTAAGGCGGGCAAATGAGGACGTCGACATGAGCTTCTTCGCAAGAAGCACTCTCTGTCCCTCTTCACTCTCGCGAAAGCCTTCTTCACGCTCACAGTACGCGTCGATCTTCGCTTCATCCTTAAGGACCTTCTCGGAAAGAGGCTCCAGCCTTCCTTCCATATAGGCAAATGCCGGTGCAAGCGCGCTCTCGCGAAGCTCCTCCTGCCGTCCGGCAAGAAGCGAAAGCCCGAATTCCGCAATCGCTCCGACCGCAGGAAGCATCAGCCCTTTCGTCTGCTCATCGGCACTGTCCGGGTCTAAAAGCACGACCGTATAAAACGCATTGATGCATTCCTGAACGGCAAGCAGATAGTCCGCATCCGTCCGAAGCGCATCGGCGCTGTCCGCAATATGCTCCTGCCACTCCGTACAGGCGTCCGCATCGATTCCGTCCGCGTCGGCCGCGGCAAGCGCGGCAAGCAGTTTCCGGTAATCCGCGAACACATTCTCCTTCGGTTCCTCCTGTAACGCGGCTGCCGAAAGAATCCGGTAGCGGAACCCGAGAAGGGCGTCCACGTCGGAGTTTCCGTATATCGAAAAACTGTCCTTAATCAAATCAAAGAAACGCTTCTTCGTAAGCCGGACCGGAAGCTGGGAAACCATCATCTGGATCCGGAGGTTAACCTCGGTCGGATCCTTCGACGCAAAAATCATGCGGAGCAGGTCTCTTGCTTCCTCTTCATCGTCGAACGGCTTCTCTTCTTCGCGGAAGGAGTATTCCGTCCGGTTCAGAAGATACTCGTAAATCTGCAGGGAATCGGTGAAAACCTGCACCTGCTCGGAGCGGTTCACAACCTCAGCGCGAAGTTTCGAAACCGCAGAAAGAACACTCTCCCGAGCTCCCTCGCCGCGCTCTAAGTAATCCCGGATTTCGGTGATCAGCCGGCCGTAGATGCCGTCAAGCTCCGCCGAAAGCCCGGTCTTTTCCATGCCGAACTGCCCGTCGCGGATCCCCTCCGTCAGGTTGTAAAGATGCGCGGTCAGATTCATCCACGCAAGAGAATCGTACGCCTTGCAAAGGGGTGCGATCGCATTTTTCTCAGATTTCATATGACTGATTACTTCTCCTCATCGGTATTGTCTTTGGGTTCCCGCACCACGTGAACATGCGTGTACAGGTGGTCCATGCAATACTCGTAATTACCTTCACATTTGGAGCAGAAACGAAACTCCAGCTCCGGGTCGTCAAGCTCGGTCCGCCCGCACACGACGCAGCGGTGTCTCGTGATAACCGTCTTGCCGGCGCTGTTCGTTCCGACAACCTGCGCTTCCTTCTCACCCTTTCGCACCGAGGCCGCATAATTGAAACGTCGCTTCATGTTGCCTACGCCGACCTTTCGGTAGGTCCGCGAATTGATAAAGAAGATGATGAAATTCAGCATTGCGACGGAAAATGCGATGGCTCTGTATACGCCAATCGGATCTCCGCTGAACAGTTCCCCGAGAATCTGGAGAATCACAATGACTGCATAAACGATTCCGATGTACTTTACCTTGACCGGAATCAGGAAAAACAGAAGCAGGCTGATTTCCCCGAATTCGACCGCGAACGCAAGGAACATCGAAAGATTGATAAAATCCAGTGAAATCGGGAACGACGTACCGACGCCGTAATACAGATAGGTTCCGAAATAGATGATCAAAACCGCAAGAATGTTAAACAGAATTCCCGAAAAATAAAACAGATTGAACCGGAAACTGCCCCACAGTCTCTCTAACATCGTCCCTATGAAATAATACAGATAGATGGAAATCAGCATGAACAGAATGTCAAACGGAGACCCCGTTGTCGCGTCAATCGGCTGAATCAGGAAGGTGAAGAACCGCCATACCTGTCCCTTCGCGACTTTGTCGATGTCAAGCATCAGCCACTCGGCATAGAATGCGGGACTGACATAGGAAATAATCCATCCGATGATGTACATCGCCGTGATGTAACGCATCAGATTCGTGACGGCGTATTTCCCGAATTTCTTTTCCAGGCGGTAAATCATAAGCGGTTCATTTCTCCATAGATATTCTATTATATTATAAGGATTTTCCGTAGCAATGTCAAACGAAATGTGATATACTATGGGCAACTTGAAGAGGGGAGGAACGCGGCTATGGCATTTGACGGCATTACACTTTCGTGCCTTGTTTCGGAGTGGAAAGACCGGCTTACCGGGGGGCGGATTACGAAAATCAGCCAGCCCGAACCGGACGAACTGATACTGACCGTGAAGAGCGACGAAACCTATATTCTGCAGCTTTCCTCGAACGCTTCTCTCCCGCTTGCGTGCCTGCGTCCGGACACGAAACCTGCACCGCTGACGGCTCCGGCTTTCTGCATGCTTCTGCGGAAGCATCTCGGAAATGCAAGAATTCTTGATATTGAGCAGCCGGATCTGGAGCGCGTTGTTAGGTTCCGGCTTCAGCATCTGAACGAACTCGGCGATGTGTGCGTGAAGTACCTGATTGTCGAGCTGATGGGCAAGCATTCGAACATCATCTTCTGCGATGAGCAGAATACGATATTAGACAGCATCAAGCGCGTTTCGTCGTTCATGAGTTCCGTCCGTGAGGTACTGCCCGGACGGAGCTGGTTCATTCCGAAGGCCGAGGGCAGACTTTCCGTTCTGACGGATTCCTTTGATAACCTTCGCGAAGTTCTTTCCGCGAAACCTGCGCCGGTAAGTACGGCGCTTTATCAAAGTTTCACCGGTCTCTCGCCGGTGATTGCGAACGAGCTGTGCCACCGCGCGGGGATTTCTCCCGAGGTGACCGCGGACGGACTGTCCGAAGACGGCCTTTCGGCTTTAAAGGATATGCTTCTGTGGCTTCGAAAGAAGATCAATAACGCGGATTACACCCCGACCGTGTACCGGAAGGACGGCGTGCCCGTTGAATTTGCGCCGTTTTCGCTCCGGATTTATACGGATTATCCGGAATATACGGCCGAACCGCACGAATCGATGAGCGAGGTCGTGCTCTCGTTCTACCGGGAGAAGGACGCGCAGACGCGTATGCGTTCGCGTTCCGCGGAGCTTCGCAAGACCGTTCAGAATGCGATTGAGCGGACCGCGAAGAAGCTCGACCTGCAACAAAAACAGCTTTCCGATACCGAGAAGAAGGACACCTACCGGATCTACGGCGAACTGCTGACGACCTACGGTTACTCGGCCGAACCGGGTGCGAAGTCTTTCACCTGCACAAACTACTATGACGGAAACGAAATCAAAATTCCGCTTGACCCGACGCTTACCGCCTTGGAGAATGCGAAACGGTATTTCGACCGCTATGCGAAGCTGCGCCGTACCGCGCAGGCGCTCGGAGAGCATCTTTCGGCAAGCGAAGCGGAACTTCGACATCTTGAATCGGTAAGGGAGTCGCTCTCATTTGCCGGCAGCGAAGCCGACCTTAGTCAGATCCGGGCGGAACTCACGGAATGCGGCTATCTGAAGTTTCATAAGGAAGGCGGCGGTAAGAAACCAAAGCTTGCGAAAAGCAAACCGTTTAAGTACGTGACGCCGGACGGGTTTGAGCTGTACGTCGGCAAGAACAATTACCAGAACGACGAGCTTACGTTCCAGCTTGCGAACGGCGGCGACTGGTGGTTCCACGCAAAGGGAATCCCCGGTTCGCATGTGGTGCTCCGGACCGGCGGACGCGAGGTGCCGGACAGCCTTTTCGCGGTCGCGGGAAGCCTTGCCGCGTACTACTCTTCCGGGCGCAATGCGGGCGGCAAGATTGAAATCGATTACCTGCAGAGAAAGAACGTGAAGAAACCGAACGGGGCCAAGCCCGGATTCGTCGTATACTACACCAACTATTCCCTCGTGGCAACGCCGGGGATTGATCCTTCCCTGAAGGAGGCAGACGTATGATAAACGCAGATTTTCACACGCACACATCCTTTTCGACCGACAGCAAGTCTTCGCCCGAGAGCATGATTGAGGCGGCGATTGCGAAAGGTCTTAAGACGTACTGCGTCACCGACCACATGGACTATTTCTTTCCGGAGCACAATGACAAAGGGTTCACGGAATTCGTATTTGATCCGGACCAATACTTTGAAACGCTGACCGCTCTTAAGAAAAAGTACCGCGGAACGATTGATTTGCGCATCGGCATCGAACTCGGTCTCCGGGACGAGCCGGATGTCCGCGATGAGAATAAAAAACTTTGCGATGCACTTGTCAATTCGTATCCGTTCGATTTCGTAATCGGCTCAACGCACGTAATCGGCCACTTTGACCCCTATTACCGTGAACGGTGGGGCGCTCGCAGTGCCGATGACATCGTCCGGATGTACTTTGAATCGGTGCTCTACAGCGTCACACACTACGACTGCTTTGATACGTACGGGCATCTCGATTACATACTCCGCTACGTCCCCGAGGGCGTAACGATTGACATGGCAAAGTACGAATATCTTACCGACAGGATACTGAAAGAATTAATCAAACGCGGCAAATGCCTCGAGATTAACACTTCCCGTCTCGCCCGCGGCGGCGCCCTGAATCCGAGCGAGGCGCTTCTGTCCCGCTACCTTGAGCTCGGCGGCACGTCCGTCACCATCGGTTCGGATGCACACATCCCCGAGCGTGTCGGCGGCAAATTCGACGAGGTCGCCGTGATACTCCGCGGGATTGGATTCAAGGAGTATTCCGTATTCCGTAAAAGAAAAGAAAGCCGGAGAAAGCTGTAAAAAGTGAAGAAAGACCGTGCGTTTGCGCGGTCTTTTTGATTGCAAATGACAATCCCCTTGTCATTTTTCGCGATTTATTACCGTGAAATCCCCTGTGCGTGCTGCCGGCGTCCGCGGGGCACTTGCACAACTCCCGCAGTTTATGGTACTTTTGCCTTAAGAAAACGGCAAAGGAGGAGAACTTCCATGAGTAGAAAACGTTTTTTCACATATCTGCTTTGTGCGGTGATGATTCTCGTATGTGCCGGGTGCGGCAAGAAGAACACCCGGACAACCGAGACTCCCACTGAGCAGCCGGCCAATCAGACAACCACACCGGGCGGCGATACCGGTGATAACGGAAATCCCGGCAGCACCCTCCCGGATCCGGTGCAGGACGCGCTTAAGAACAAGGCGCCGGAACATTATGATTTTGCGGTTGAGGTAAGCATCAATCCCGATTTCCTTCTGTTCGTGGCCGGACAGGAAGTCATCGCCTACCAGGCGCTGAATGAGGATGCGCAGAAGCTCGAGGATCGCTGTGCGATCGTCGGACGCGGCATTGACGGCGCGGTAGAGGATATTGTAAGATTTTCCGAGCAGGACGGCTACCTGAAAGACGGCGGCACCGTCAATATGACAGTTGTCAATGCCAACTGCCCGAAGTCCCAGACGGACGAAGTAATGCAGCGGGCAGAGGAAACCGTGCAGCGCGTTACGGACGAAGCCGGAATACACGTACAGTCGGAAGTGCATATTGATAACGCTGTGGCATTTGCCCCCGAGCCCGACAACCCGCCGGGACCGGAACCGGGCAGTGAACCGGGAGGCGAACCCGGAGGTGAACCGGGTGGTGAACCCGGAGGAGAGCCCGGCGGTGAACCCGGCGGTGAGCCGAGAAAGCCGGACGAAGGCTGCTCGGTATGCTGTGGAACCGGCGACTGCGAGCGCTGTGACGCCACCGGAGTTGTTGAGTGCATGCGCTGCAACGGAACCGGTAAGGAAGGCAACGGCGAGATCTGCCCGGATTGTAACGGCGCCGGCAGATGTGAATGCGAGCAGTGCCACGGCACTAAGAAGTGTCCTGCCTGCGGCGGCACCGGAAAGAAACCGGATGATTGATAAAACAATATGCCTGATACAAAAAACAGGGGCTGTCGCCAAGCGGCAGCCCCTTCTTCATGAAATCTTATTGAATCCGGATATTCGTTAACGCACACTGGTCTCCGGTCAGGGCGACATAGACATCGCCGGTGTCCTCCGGAAGAAGTGTCGTGTTCTCAATCAGTACGCCGAGGTTATCGGTCGTCACGGAAATCCGGTTTCCGTCCCTCTTAAGCAGCACGGTGACATCCACGCCGGCCTTATGTGCTCTCTTCCAGACCTCCCAGCCTTCGAAAGACGCCTTCTTCGTCATCGTGGACGTATTCTTGACATTCTCACCGTCCCAGTACTCTCCGTCGAGTCTTATGAGCCCGAATTCGTGATAATTCTTTCCCCGCACCTTTCCGTCATCGGACCGGAACAGCAGAATATACGGACAATGCCATATCAGTCTTGCCGTCGGAAGGCTCATGGAATGGAACGTAATCTTAAGGTCCCGATCAACCTTGATACCTTCGGAGGAATCCGACCGGAAGCTGTCGATCTGGACATTCGGGATATCTCCCTCATTCTCTTTGATATAACTGATTTCTTCGGCAATCCGCGGAATGCTGTCCGCCGAAGCTTCAATCTCCGAGTGCGTCACTTTTACGTTACTGATGATGCACTGCGCACCCGTCAGCCCGATATAGGCAAACCTTGTACAGTCGGGAAATGCCACGATCACGTCGAATCTCTCGCTGCCGTTGTCAATCTTAATCAAAGCATGGTCTCTTATGCGGACCGCTTCGATTTCATACGTCTTCACGCGCTCATCGGAATTTTTAGGCGTGTACTCCGCGTCGGAATCCTTCCGGACTTCCATCTTTCTCGCGCCGATTACATTCACGGTACCGTCGAAACGAATCTGCCCGTATTCGAAAGAAAGCATCTCGCGGATGGATTTCTCATCGCGGTACAGGTGCGAATCCAGCGAATCAAAAAGGATAATGGCCGGGTACCGGTCTAAACTGTCCGTATCTTCTGCGGTTTCATAATCGAACTGAATCCGGACGACATTCGAGGAAATCAGGATGCCTTCCGATACCGCGCTTCCGAAGGCTTCGCAGGAGAATCTTCCGCTGCCGCTGATTTCCTTACTCACGGCAATTTCCTTCATCATATAGGACTCGTCGATATCGATAAGATATTGCATCGCCTGCGCGATAACCGGATCAAACTGCGTTCCCGAGTTTTTCACGATTTCTTCCCGGACAAGCTGCTGCGGAATCGCAAGACGGTAGCTTCGGTTCGAAGTCATGGCGTCGTACGCATCGGCAACCGATATAATTCTCGCCACCTCGGGAATTTCTTCCGCCCGGAGTCCGTCCGGATAGCCATGCCCGTCATATCGCTCATGATGGTAATGCGCGCCTATGCCGAGGAACGGATAGTCACTGATACTCGACAGAATCTGATCCCCGATGACCGGATGCTGCTTGATTACGCTGTATTCCTCTTCGGTCAGTCTTCCGTTCTTGGTGATAATGCTGTCCGCGATACCGATCTTTCCTACGTCATGCAGCAGCGCCGTATAATAAATCTTGCGGCATTCCTCGTCATCCTTGCCGAGATGTTTCGCGATTCTCACCGAATAATCCGCGACACGCATGGAATGACCTCTTGTATATTCATCCTTCGCATCGATGGAGTTCGCAAGTGCTTTGGCGGTCTGTTCGAAAAGCCGTTCGGAGAGTCTCCGCTGTTCTTCGAGATGTTCAAACCGTATGGCATTTGCCCGGTCGACTTTCTCATTGATGTCAAGATAAGCGAAAATATAAATCAATATCGAAGTGACTGCTATGGCAATGTTAAGAAGCGACAGACCGTAGGTGAAAACCTGAATCACGGCAGCCGCAATCGGCCCGAGCAGGAACAGGAGAAGGGACACGAAGATGATTCTGCTGAAATACTTTCGGTATTCGATTACCACCCAGATTAAGATTACAATCGTGATCACGGGAATCGCAAAACAGAACGGAAAACCGTCCCCGCGGTGATATACGTGCGCCTCATCATAGTAATAAATGAAGTCCGTGAAATGCGCAGCAATAACAACCATAACACCGGCAAGCGAAAGCCCCATCACGACCCCGAGACGCTTCGGCGGCGTCAGATGATGATCCTCCTGAAGGATGTTCATGATGTAATGGGCAAATACGAAAGAGCAAAACGGCATCAGGGCAAAAATCACCAGATTTCCCATCCGGTGAAGGAAAAACTCCGCCCTGCCGGGATCCCCGTTATAGATATAAGTATACCGGTCAAACCACAGAAGAAACATGGCAGTCAGTTCAATTGTGATAATCACCAGCCGCCTTTTCTTCGGAAGCGCTTTCGAAAAGAGAACCAGCACGGCAAAACCCGCGCAGACTCCGATCAGCGCCATCATAAAATCCAATTGGATGCTTTGTACAGTCTTCATCACAGAAAGCCTCCGGCCCAATCGTTCACCAATTCCGTCTTCTTTATTCTTACGCTAAAAAACCTGTTAACAGTATACGCTTATCCTTTTTAAAATGCAACGGACAGGCCGTTACGGATTTTCTACCACGCCGACGAAAAGCGGGATGCCCGCCTCCGAACGGATTACGAACAGGAACGGCCGGTCAAGCGTGAAGTAGAAATCTTTCTCCTCCATTGCCGCACCCTTCGTTTCGGTTACAAATGTGAACGCCGCGGCCTTCACGCCGTTCTCGTCGACCATAACGCGTGCGGCATGCTTCGCTTCGTCAACGAATAACAGATCATCAAGAAGCGGCGAGAAATCCGCCGTCCCCGCTTGAAAGATATCCGTCACGCCCAACGCTTTCAGATTCGAAATGATATCGGTTTTATAGGAAATATCAAACCGCGGCACCGAAAGATGGATTTTCGCAACATTCCGGTTCGGATACATATAGGATTGCTTAATGTATTCCATAACCTGGGGATCCGTCAGCAGCTCATCAACGGAAACGCCCTCGTTCGGAAGAATAAACATCATCTCTCCCATACCTTCCCCGACATAAAAATCTGTCGCGAGATCCTTCGCCACAGCCGTAAAGCGGTCGCCGGTATAGTAAGAACCGACCTTAGCCTCATGCATAAACGGAACCGTTACATCGCCTGACTCTGCATGGAAGATGTCATCTTCCGTCCTGCTCTCATTGAATTGCTCTTCCCATTTGGCGTCAAAATACAGCGTCGTTACAAGCGCGAATACCGTATAATCCTTGAATTCGAGGTCGTTGACGGCATCCTCTAAAAGGTTCCCGGTCTGGCTGTTTATCCACTTATGCAGCCGATTGTTGTATTCGGCGCTTCCCATTTTTCCGGAAAATGAGGACGCATAATACTCCTTCGCAAGAATGTCTAACGTTTTCTTTTTATATCCCGTCTCCGCATCGGAAAGCCAGAAAGATGCCCCGAGCCTGCATGTACCGGACGGGTCGTCCTTATAAAGGTTATCGAAAAGCGCCTTGGAACGGGCACGAAGGTCCTCCGCGGTATCCGCATTCGCAAGCTCCAAAAGCTGCTTCCGTGAGTTTCCGTCCGTCACTTCCGAAAGCATGCCGAGCATCAGATAGAGATTGATCGGCGAATACACGCGGTTCTCGCCGTTCCGGTTTGAAAGAAACGTAATCATGCTCTCTTCCGTAAACTTCGCTACGGCGCCTAACGCTTTCTCCCGCCCGTATTCCGAGAGTTCCGTTCTGAGTACAAGGAGTTCCTCCGCATATGCCTGCGAAGTCTCTTCGTATTTTTCAAGCATCGCTTCCAGTTCTTCGTAGTGCTCTTCGATGTACTCCTCGTCCTCCCAGTCCACGTCGGGAAGCACCGGCTTTTGCTTGAACTCCGGATAAACTGCCGCAGCAAGGACAAACTTGTCCTTCTTCTCTTCGTCCGGCCCTTTCTTTCCGAACACGCCGGTCAGCGCAAGAATTCCTCCGACTGCCGCCAGAACCGCTGCCGATACAGCCGGGATAATCCACTTAAGTTTTGTCTTCATAATTTCCCCTTTCCGCATTCCGCAAAATGCCACACATTTATTATCTCAGTTTCCCAACACTTTCTTTTAACACCTGAACCACATAATCCGCTTCTTCCTTCGAATTCTCAGGCGAGAGCGAAAACCGGACTGTCCCCGAAAGGTAAGGCTCCGATACGCCGATTGCATGCAAAACCGCAGAAGGCTTGTTCTCTGCCGACGAGCAGGCCGAACCGCCCGAAGCGGCAATGCCCGCAAGGTCCAGAAAGACAAGTAAAGACGTCGCTTCCACGCCGCCGAAACTTACGCTTAAGTTCCCGGGAAGACGGCCGGCTCCCGCCCCGTTCACGCGGGTATCCGGTATCTCCGCGGTGATCCGGTCCTGCATGTAACCGCGGAGTTCTTTTACTTTTTGATAATCCTCTGAAAGCGCCCCTTCAAGCGCCACCGCCGTACCGACGATGCCGGCAACGTTCTCCGTGCCTGCGCGCATGCGTTTCTCCTGCGGGCCGCCGTGAAGAAGCGGCTCAAGCTTCGTGCCGTTTCTTACGTACAGGAAGCCGACGCCCTTCGGTCCGCCGAATTTATGGGCGCTTGCGGAAAGCATCGTAATCCTGCTGTCCTTAAGCCGAATCGGAAGCGTTCCGACCGCCTGAACGGCGTCGGTGTGAAACGCAATGCCGTGCTCTTCCGCTATGTAAGCAATCTCTTCAACCGGCTGAACCGTTCCGATTTCGTTGTTCGCCGTCTGAATCGAAATCAGCACCGTGTCAGGACGGATACGGGCAGCCATATCGGCCGGATTGATTCTTCCGGAGCTGTCCGGCGAAAGCACCGTAAGTTCATATCCGAACCGTTTCATTGCTTCGCATGTCCGAAGCACAGCCGGGTGCTCGATTGCCGATGTGATGATATGCTTCCCTTTGTCCGGGTTTCCGGGAAGATACCCTTTGATTGCCCAGTTATCGGCCTCAGTCCCGCCCGAAGTGAACAGGATTTCGTTGGTTTCGCAGCCGAGAAGCGTTGCAATCTTCGCGCGCGCTTCCTGAACTGCTTTCTTAGCGAAAAGCCCCGGTCCGTGAAGGCTTGAAGGGTTTCCGAACTGTTCCCGGAAGTACGGAAGCATCGCCTGATAAGCCCGCTCGGAAACCGCCGAGGTTGCCGCGTGATCCATATAGATTGCCGGTTTCTTACCGCTCATTCCCGCGCTCCTTAAGAACATCCGAAATCCAGCCCGTCATGCCGCGCGGAAGCCGTTCGTCCATCGGCGTACCGTCGTCGAACATCAGATTTGCCTGCACTTCGTTCATCAGACAGTGCTGGCCCATCTCAATCCCGCCGATGATGGACGCAATGCCGCCGTCTCCGTTATAAACCCAGTCCGGAACGAAAAGGAAGCAGTTTTTCATCGACTGAAGTCTTGCAAGCTGAGGCGCAATCTTCTCCGCATACGGATTGAATTCGTCGCGCCTGCCGATGGCATAGAACAGCCATAACCCGCAGCGTTCGAATTCGCGAAGCCGCTCATCGGTCGAAACATCCGTCGTTCCGACCGGAATCAAAACGTCATAAGCTTCCGGATAAACATCCGCAATCCGAAACACGAACCTCGCGCCTGCGGAATTCCCGAACAGGAAACGAAGCCCGGCGTCCGCGCCGTTCTCCTTAAGCACCGACTGAATCAGTTCGTGTGTCGGCTCGACATATTCCGTAGACCAGGTGCCGGCCGTGCGTCCCTCTTCGTTCCGATACTCGTTCGCAACCGGAATCAGGATATAAGCGCCTCCTATAGCCTTCTGATAAGCGTCCGAAGCATAAAGCTCCGCGCCGGTATAATTGATGCAGACATCCCCGACGAAAGAATTGCTTGCCCCGTGGAAGAAAATTAAAACCGGATAGATTTTTCCTTTCGGAAAGCCGTGTTCGGTCGGGTCAAAGAACCAGTACTTCATCTTCGTCCCGTTACTTGCGGTATACCGGTCCTCATGAAACCGGTTAAAAAGCTTCCCGACCTGATAGGTCGGCGCACACGATATAAAACTGCCCTCCGGAATCTGATCCGCCCACGGTGTTGCCGGTTTGTCTGCCATAATTACCTCCATGTTACCCCGATCAGTTCCCGAACTCTTTCGAGCCGGTACCCCGGGTATCTTTCTTTAAAAACTTTTTCTTTGGAAATCGCGTCCGTGTAGTAGCGAAGCGCCAACTCGAAATTGATCTTATCAAATGCCCGCGGCAAATGTGACACAACCGCTTCCGCTTCTTCCGTTCCGCTTCGGTATCCTTGAACGATAATGTCTGCCGCTTCCCGGTCGAAGCTTCCTCTGTTTACTAAACACGACCGGATGCTGTCCGCGAGTTCTTCGGATGCGGACCCGCGCATGACTGTATCCCAGTCAAGCATTCCGACGGCTTCCCCGTCACGAAACAGGATATTGGAAAGCTTTGCGTCGCCGTGGATGATACGGATATCGTCCGCTGCGGAATTATATGTTCTTTCACCGGCCGGAAGAAACCGCTCGATTCCTGCCCGGATCTGTTCTTCTATCTCCGGAACACGGCTCTCTTCGCACAGGTTATCGCCCGAAAGCGTCGCGAGGTAACGTCCGTAATACGCACTGAGATCGTGGAGTATCGGATACACCGGCTTTGGTTCCGCGGGGAGTTTCTGAAGAATCCCGTGAAGTCTCGAAAGGCCGTTTCCGCAGGCGTAAAGCTGTTCCTTTGTAAGCGGTGCCTGTAAGGTTTCGGCTTCGATGTAAGGATACATCCGCCACTTCTGCCCCGAAGCATCCGTATGATAATACGTCCCGTCCTTACAACGCATCCATTTCGGATAAAGCCATCCGTCCGCTTCGCAAACCTCCGAATACAGCCCGTAGTTATATAACAGTTTCGACGCATTCATCTTCGGCTGCAGCCGCTGCAGCACATAACGGCCTGTCCCGGTCTTCACAAAGAACGTATCGTTGATGTGTCCCTCCGTCACCGTTTCGGTTTCCGTCACCGGTTCGTCCGTAAACTGCCTGCAGATCGATGCTAAAGAATCATCATTCTCCATCACATTTTCCCCAAATGCTTATTATGATATTATAACACACTCCCACTGTTCTGTCACGAAAAAACAGCCGTCCGAAAACCGGACGACTGTTTGTAGATTCTTATGAATTGCGATTATACCGGATAAGCCTTGGTTGCGGCATCGGCCTTCGTTACGTCAACGCCGGTCTGCTGCGCCTGACGGTACTTGAAGAACT
>CAMZEW010000006.1:0-30741 GCA_947305875.1 uncultured Lachnoclostridium sp. | reverse complement strand
TGGGAACGAGCTCATCGCCGCCTGCATAATCAGCGCCTGCTGCCAGAGCCTCATCTACCTTGGGACCCTTCGCGAATACGAGTACGCGGATGGTCTTACCGGTTCCGTGAGGGAGTACAACGGCACCACGAACCTGCTGGTCAGCGTGACGTCCGTCTACACCGAGACGAATATGTGCTTCAATGGTTTCATCAAATTTAGCGGTAGCGGACTTCTTAACAAGCGAGATTGCCTCTGCTGCATCGTACTGCACGCTGCGGTCAATCAGCTTAGCGGCGTCCGTATATTTCTTTCCATGTTTCATAATCTAAACCTCCTAGTGGTGTTGTCGGGAGCTTATCCCTCCCACTTTTATTCTCAGTCGTCTACTACAGTGATACCCATGCTGCGTGCGGTACCGGCAATCATGCTGGTAGCTGCCTCAAGGTTTGCAGCGTTAAGATCAGGCATCTTGAGTTCTGCAATCTTCGCTACTTCGGATCTCTTAATCGTAGCAACCTTTTCCTTGTTGGGCTTACCGGATGCTTTGTCAATCTTGCAAGCCTTCTTCAAAAGAACGGGTGCCGGAGGAGTCTTCGTAATGAAGCTGAAGCTCTTATCCTGGTAAACGGTGATGACAACAGGAATGATCATGCCTTCCTGTCCGGCGGTTCTTGCGTTAAATTCCTTGGTAAACTGTACAATGTTTACACCGTGCTGACCGAGGGCGGGACCAACCGGAGGAGCCGGGGTTGCCTTCGCAGCGGGAATCTGTAATTTGATGTAACCTGTTACTTTCTTTGCCATAATAGCATACCTCCTAAAAATGTGGTGTTATCGGAAGATTTCCTCCCACTTACCGGCAGGATGCCGGTAGTTCTTGTCCGCTGCCTTTACGGACAAGCTTAAAAGTGCTCTACTTTAACGTCCTCAAATGCGATCTCGACGGGGGTCTCACGACCGAACATCTCAACCGTGATGGTGAGTGTCTGCTTCGCCGGGTTAATTGCCTTGATAACGCCCTGGGTGTTGATCCATGCACCGTTGATAACGGTTACGGTCTCACCCTCAACAAACTCGAACTCTTCGTTCTCGCGATTAATACCCATGTTGTAAACTTCCTGCTCGGTGAGCGGAACCGGTTTGGATCCCGGGCCCACGAAGCCGGTTACGCCGCGGGTATTTCTTACCACGTACCATGTGTCATCGTTCATAATCATACGAACAAGCACATAGCCGGGAAGCATCTTCTTCTGAACCTTCTTACGGACGCCGTTCTTCACCTCAATGGAATCAAGGAGCGGAACGGAAACCTCCATAATCACGTCCTGAAGCTTACGATTTTCAATCGTTTTTTCAAGATCAACCTTGACCTTGTTCTCATACCCTGAATAGGTATGAACAACGTACCACTGCGCCTCTGCCATATCGTCACCCATTCCTAAAAACTGAGACCAAGAATTGCTCCGAGACCGAGTTTAATAAGAATATCGACCCCGAAAATGACCAGACCGAGAACAACGGAAATAACGAGAACCACACCCGACTCTTTAACAACCTTATCACGGCTGGGCCAGATGATCTTCTTAAATTCGGCTTTCAAACCCTTGAAGAAACTCTTCTTGGGAGCCTTTTCATTATCTGCCATAACTCTCTTCCTTTCCGGTTAATTACTTGGTTTCCTTGTGCAACGTGTGCCGCTTGCAGAAACGGCAGTACTTTTGGGTCTCCATCCTATCCGGATGGTTTTTCTTTTCTTTCGTTGTGTTGTAATTACGCTGCTTGCATTCGGTACATGCTAATGTAATTTTAACTCGCACGACTTACCACCTCCGTATTAATTTTAGGCATAAAAAAAAGACCTCTTCCATAGCCTAATCACTATAACACAACCCACTGTGAGCCGTCAACTGTTTTTTTCGGAAAATGCCACACCCCGTCTTCCCTTACGGGAAGGGCGCCCGAAAGCGCCCTAGATGATGTAGTAAATCTGCTTAAACAGCCGTCCGGGCTGTTTCATTTTCGAAAGATATTCCTTACGGAGTTTCCGGTAATACCGCTTCACCGTAAGTTTGTCCGATTTGGTTACGCCGGTTTCGGAGAACACGGCAATCTCGGTGAGTTTCGCAACATTCTGCATGGAAACCTCTTCTGAGAAATCGGGAAGCTCCCGGAACAGTCTTTCGTGGAACTCGCGGTCCATCTCGTTCTCTTCCCGCTTAATGCCGAAGTAGCGCGCGAGAACAATGATTTCCTTATACACGGCAACCGTCGCGCGGTTCGGATCCTTCGCTAAGAAGCGGCGCTCGCGCCGAAGCGTAAGCAGATAATAGCGGAGCAGGAATCCGAATACCGTAAGGAAAAGAAGCGCAACGAGAATAAGGACAATCTTAAGGAACGGATTGCTCTCTTCCTCAGCCGTATGCTTTTTCTTCTCAGTGTTCTGTTTCGGGGTCGGCTGATTGATGCTGCCGGTCGGAGACGGCGTAACGGTACCGCTCGGTTTTTCGGAGGGTGTTACGGTCGGACGGTTTTCGTTCTCGATGGCGCGGTTCAGATACCCGAGGTCCGCCGAATCGCTGAAGTCGTACGTAACCTCAATCGGGAACCAGCCGTAGTCGTTCAGCCAGATTTCCACCCAGGCATGTGCTGCCCGGTCCGTCACATTTACCGTAACGTATTCGGTCTTTATGTTTTCGGTTCCGGTGCTGCTCCATTTTGCGTCTTTAACTTCCGTAACGTAGCCTGCGTCTTCCTTTACAAGCGTGGTCTGCGTTCCGCCGGCGATGTCCTTCGAGGATAATACGTAGCCTTCCGCGTAGCGGGCGGGAACACCCATCAGCCGGAAGATCATGACCGCGGCGGACGTGTAGTGCATGCAGTACCCCTGTTTGCTTTCCGTCAAGAAGAACAGTAACGGGTCGATTCCTTCCTCGTTCTTCGGCGGGTTAATCGTGTAGCGGAAGTTTTCTCCCATGTAATTCTGTACGAAGGCAACCTTCTGCTCCACCGTGGTGAGGCGGAAGGCTTCGCCCGGGAGCATATCCATAAGCACTTCCTCAAACGTCTCGGGTACCCTCAGATAGCGGTGGAGCCGGATGAATTCATAGTTATCGTATTGTAAGAGCATGCCGACCTGTCCGCGTTCGTCCGCGCCGTAGAGCGAAAGCGAATTCCACGGGGAGTCCTCGGCGATTGCATAGTAGTTCGGGACGCCCTTTTCATTATATATCATATAATACAGCTGGTCCCGCCAGTTGCCGTAGAGCGGTCTCCATGCCCTTTCCGTAAAGTGGGTGACAACGGCGGCGGAGCCGCGCGAATCGCTCGCGCAATAGGGTACGTAGAGGTAATCCCGGTCTGCGCCGACGCACTGGATCCGCATTGCGGCGCGATACAGCGGGAAGCGGGATTTCCCGGCCATCGGCGGATGCGCTTCAAACAGACACGCGTCGAAGACATCGTAAGTCTTCTGAAGAATATTCGGGTCGATGTCCACTTCGCTTTCCCAATAGTAGAAAGGCGACAGATCATACATCCGCTCATCTGCGAACAGGTTCGTCACAATCTGGTCGGTATAAAAGTATTGCGAAACAAACTCGCTGTATTCGGCCGGTTCGCGCCATGTGCTGTAGGAGTACTCGCCGCCCACATATCCTCTCAGATAGGTGCGCGGGCTGTTCTTCGGAAGCGTGACGATCAGGTGCGTTTCATCGGTGTAGGAAATCCTTCCCGACGAAAGATGCCCCCCTGCCATGCCCGCAGGCTGGCCGTTCTTCCGGGTAAGCCGCTCGCTGATCTTTTCGCTGATGCGGTTTACGGTTTTCTCGTTGAACTGCCGTATCATCTTCCGCACGCGGCTGTCCTCGACGCTCCGGCTGTGTAAATCCTTTGTGATGATCTTCGTCATGCCGAAACCGAACAGCAGAACCGCGAAGAGAAGAATCAGTTCGTATAGAAAGACCTTCATGCTCTCCATCGGTTCCCACACAACCGAGATCCGAAGATAAATCAGCATGCACGCGTACGCGATAATCGCGCCGGGCTCCGGAAATGTGTTGATTCCGATTGCGGCGACAAGTACCATTGCGGTACAGGCAACCCACACGGCAAGCTGCTTGCGCGTTTTTAAGCAGATTGCAAGGAGCAGGCAGAAGATGCTCATCACAAGGCACAGAAGGATGTCACGGTCCGCCGGGGTGCAGCCTTCCTTCGAAATATAGATTCCGACGCTGAACCGAAGCTTCAGTAACGCAATAAAATGGTACGCAATCCACCTTGCGCCGTTCGTGACGGATTTCCAGAATACGGCCGTACACGCGCCGTACACGGCGAAACACCCGAGAGCGCAAAGCGTCTGATGCTTCCGGATTTCGAGAACGGCAACCGAGAACGCGGAAACCGCCGCTATGGTAAGTAACACGCGCCCGGATACACCGAACCCGATGAAGGACGCGAACAACTGATACGCAATCGAATTACAGAAGAATACATTGAAGGCGCGCAGCAGAAGGCGCGGGAACAGAATCTCTTTCTTCATTCCGCGCTCACCTCCCCGTTGCGGCCCAAATCCTCGCCGACGTGGCCGGGACGGACGGGATATTCCTTCCATTCCCCTTCCCGGATTTCCAAGATATTCTGATTGGCAACGTAGCAGACCGCGTAAGCGTCGCCACGCATCTCCTTAAGCACTGCGCGGTTCTCCTCCGGGAGCTTATCCGTCACATAGAAGATGTTCCGGAAACGTTCCTTCGGATACTCCGCGAAGTAAGACGTTACGACAGACTGGTCATCGGGCGTGTGGCGGCAGCTGAATACGCGCGGGATCAGCGCATAAACCTGCTCTTCCTCCTCAATCATCTCGCGGCAGAGCATGCGGCGCTCCGTATCGATCCAGGAAAACCAGTGGCGGTGGCCGGTCAGCACAAGCTTTAATGAAAGCGAGAACGCCGCGTCGTAAAGCACGTCGGCAGTCTCATTTGCATCCGGGCGATACAGCTCGAGAAGCAAGAGGGCCGAGCAGTCAATCGGAAGCCCGAGCTGCTTGACCATCAGTTCATCCTGCTTGGCAGTAAGGCTCCAGTGGATGCGGTTCTGCTTGTCGCCGGGAATATATTCGCGCACGCCGAACAGCTCGGCAGGGTCGTCGCCGGGCTTCACGGACGAGTACACTTCCTCTTCCACATAGGCGTACGGATTGTGTTCCCACGGTGAGGTCTCCGGCTCGCAGATTTCCGGCATGACCGTGTAATCCACGCTTCCGAGATTCAGCTTTACGGTATGCGAAAAGAGCCCGAGCGGTTCGCACACCCGGACGGACTCCACGGTCACATGAATCCGGCCGGAGTGGTTCATCCTTACGGTTAACCCTCCCGCCGTCGTGCCGCGGCCGCCTATGACCATCTGTTTTTTCTTTCGTTCGCTGACATTCATAAGAACATCGGTTACGGCAAATCGGACGACCGTAACGCCGGTAGGCAGAATGCTCTGATTCCCTGCGGTTATGGCGATACCCGCCTCACCGCCGCGCGGAACCACAGTCTCAATCCGCCCCCAGGCAAAGACAATCTTCTTACGAAGACATAAAGAATAAATCAGCGCCGGCACCGGAAGCACCAGACTGATATAGAACAGGACATACAGCCCGTAATTGTAATAGATCATCGCCAGATACAGAACGACGACCAGATAAATTGCATAAAAGATACGATTCCTGCGCATAGAACTCCCCCGTACGCTGCGCTTTACTCCGCTTTTGCAAGAACCGGAGCGGGCTCGCTTCGGACGATGTCCTCCGCGAGAAAATTCACATTAACCTTCTGCGCCCGTGCCATCGCCGTCGGGAGCAGCCGGTGTGAAGCCGTGCAGACGAATGTGTCCGCCACATCTTCCGGAATCACGTAATTTCTGCCGGCAAGAAGCGCATGCGCCTTCGCCATCGCAACCAAAGCAAGCGAACCGCGCGGGCTTACGCCGAGCGTCAGCATCGGATGGTTCCGGGTCCGCGTCACAAGCGCGGTGATATATTCATAGATCTTATCATGCACGTAGACGCTCTCGGCCTCTCTTCTGCACTGGATCAGCTCTTCCTTACTGAGCACGCACTGAACGGAATCCAACGGATTGTTGTTGGAGCGCGCCTTCATCATCGCGATTTCCGACTCCGGAACCGGGTAACCCATGCTTAAGCGGATCATAAAGCGGTCCAGCTGGGAATCCGGCAGCATCTGCGTACCGGCGGCCCCGACCGGGTTCTGCGTCGCAAGCACAATGAACGGATTCGGAAGGTTCTTCGTAACGCCCTCAACGGTAATCTGCCCCTCTTCCATCGCCTCCAAAAGCGCGGACTGGGTCTTCGAGGAAGTCCGGTTGATTTCGTCCGCAAGATAAAGGTTACATAAGATGCTTCCGGGCATGTAGACCTTCTTGCGTTCATCTTTATCATACATACAGAATCCGACTACGTCGGAAGGCATGACGTCCGGCGTAAACTGGGTTCTCTTATACAAAAGGCTCATCGCTTTCGAGCAGGCAACGGCAAGCGTCGTCTTGCCGACGCCGGGAACATCTTCAAGCAGGATGTGTCCGCCCGCGATAATCGCTGTCAGCACCTGATGAATGACGTCGTCCTTGCCCTCGATAACCTTCTTGATTTCCGCTTCCACGCGGTACATTTTCTCTGCAGTCATCTATTCTCTCCCTGGACCGGCTACGATTCCGCCGGCTGCAATTATACTTCGTTCAAACAAGAAAAACCCCCATGCCGGCCTGCCGACCGGCACGGGGTACCGATGTCAACAATTACTTTCTTATGCCTCCGTTACAGGAGCATCCGGAGCGTTCTTCTTAACGCTCTCGATTCCGTTCAGGGCGCTTGCCTTGGACTTGTAACCCTCGCTCGTAGCGATGATTTCGCCGTTGGCTGCCTTCAGGCGGAAACGAATCTCACCCTTCTTATCGGTATATACTTCAAACTTCGGATGTTTAACCTTCTCAAAACCCTCAACGGTCTGATCTTCAATGCCGGCTGCAGCCGCATTCTTGCGAACACTTTCAATACCGTTCTTGCAGGCCTTTTCACTCGAATATACTTCGGAAGTGGCAATCACTTCCCCATTGCCCGCTTTGAGATCAAACTTGATGCCGCTGGCAACCTGCTTTACTACAAATTTACCCATAATAACTTCCTCCGTGATTTCTTTAGTGGGTTCTTCACCCTCTTATAACAGTATATTTCAAAGGAAATGCCTTGTCAATCAAAACTTCCCGATTGACTTTTCCGTAAAATACGATATAATGGCACATGCAGGGAATATCCGTTCCCGTATCCGGGGTATTAGCTCAGCTGGGAGAGCGCCAGGTTCGCAATCTGGAGGCCAGGGGTTCGATCCCCCTATGCTCCACTTAATAACGGGTAAGTGCCGTCACGCGATGTGACGGCACTTTTTTTGTTTGTTAAACTGTTCAGACGGTATTCTTACCACGTCTCAGCCTTCGCAGCGGAAAGCGTGATTCCGTTGTCGCCGAGCGGGATGGCATGGTCGAGGCCGACGAATTTGCCGTTCTGCTGCCAGAGCACTTCCTTGACGAAGTTGTATTTGGCGTCGTCCCAGGTCTTGAAGTCGTCGAGAAGCAGGCCGCCGGTGTCGCCGGAGTTCGCGTTCAGGCACCAGAACGTGTGGTTCAGGTGATAGGTCGCGATCAGCTTCCGCATGTAGGTCATCCAGGTCAGGTTCGGCTCGGTCATGAAGCCGCCCCACTCACCGATCAGAAGCGGCGCGATGTTCTCCTCGTAGATGTAGAACCAGTTGTCCTTCCAGCAGTCCTTCATCAGGCTGTCGTAGGTGAATTCTCCTTCGAACCACGGCTGTTTGTAGACCGTCGGGCCGTAGTCATGCGGGGAATAAACAATCTTGTTTTGGAATTTGCCGAGGTCAATCGGATACTTCCGGACGGCGCGGAGATTGCCGCCCCACCAGTTGAAGAAGTAATCCTTCTCGTCGGTCGAATGGTAATCCGAGTTGGTCGTCAGATCCTTCGGGAAGATTTCCGTTCCCTCGATAAGAATCAAAACGTTCGGGTTCTTCGAAAGGACTTTGAGCGCCGCGGTTTCCGCAACAAGCTTCCAGTTGTTGGCTGCCTTCGAATCGTTCCAGATGGCGGCGCCGGAACCCTCGTAAGGCTTTCCGTGCGGCTCGTTCTTAAGGTCGTAACCGATAATCGTATCGTTGTTCTTATAGCGCTCTGCCATCCATTCAAGCGCCGCGTAGTAATCCTCTACTTTAATCCGGTCGGTGTACCAGAGGTTCACGTTGTGTCCGGATGCGTTCGTCTCCGCGCTGTGAATGTCCGGGATAACCTTGATTCCGCTCGCCTCGGCAAGCTTTAAGAAGTAATCAAAGATTTCGAGGCTGTTCATGCTGTTGAGCGCCGTGTTGTAAGCGTTGTTGTAGTTCGCACGCGGGTATTCGCCGCTCTTCCACTGAAGGATCAGTTCCGCCGAAATCGGTACGCGGATCAGGTTGAAGCCGTGGTCGGCGATTGCTTTGACGGTCGGCTCAAGCTGACTGTTCCAAAGTCCGTCAAAGGTGTTCGTTCCCGTGTTGTACCCGAACCAGTTCACGCCGGTCAGCCACACCTGCTTGCCGTTCTTGTCGTAGATGCGGCGTCCGTCGGTGTGCAGCCAGTCATCGCCCTGTACGGCCTTCTCGGAGCGCTTAAGAAGCGCCTCAACGTCGACCGAGGGCTGTCCGTTGTTCTGGTTGCCGTTATTCCCGTTGTTGCCGTTATTCTGGTTATTGATGGCGTTCTGGTCCACCTTGCCGGCTCTTACGGTGCATTCGGTTCCGTTCAGCTTCGCCTTCGTAATCTTCAGCGCCTTGGTCGTGCCGAGATTACAGCCGATAGCGATGGCTCCGCCCGCCGGGATGGCGGCATTGTAGTTTTCATTTGTCACGGTCAGCACGTCTTTACTGATGGTATACGTGCCGTTCCAGCCGTTCACCTTGCTGAGTCCCTCAATCGTAAGTTCCAGCTTCCATCCGTCCACCGCCTGCTTCGAGCCGTTGCGGATTGCGATATCGAGTCCGTACATCGATACGCCGCTGTCCGACCAGGTGTTTCCTACGGAATACTCAATCAGGAACCCGTCCGGAAGCGGTTCCGGGCTCGGTGTCGGCGTCGGCGTGTCCTTCGGTCCCTCGGTCGGTTCCGGAGTCGGTTCCCCGGTCGGTTCCGGCGTGGGCGTGCCGGTCGGCTTGACGGTCGGAGTCAGCGTCGGCGTCTTATCCGGTTTGGTCGGCTCCGGCGTGACTGCAGTCGGCTCGACAGTCGCGGTCGGTGCTTCCGTTGTCTTCGTCTTCTTGCTTCTTTCCGACTCGCCGCTTCCGTTCGCGATTGCGATAATCAGGCCGATTATGAGTCCGATGATTACGACGCCCATCGCAATCATCGCGATCAGGGCGCCCTTCGGGATTCTTCCCGTCTTCTTCTCTTCCATAAAATCCTCCGTTACATATTACGCGCTTTTATTCTATCGGCAGGGGCAGAATTTCCGGATTGCTTCCGCCACGCCGTCTTGGTTGTTATTGCCGGTTACATAATCGGCAGCCGTCCTGGCCGGCTCGCTCGCATTTGCCATCGCAACGCCGATGCCCGCCATCCGAAGAATCGGGACGTCATTGCCTGCGTCACCGATTGCGAGTACCCGTTCCATCCCGATTCCGTACCGATCTGCAACGAACTTCACTGCTTCCGCCTTCGAAAGCCCGAGGTGGAAAAACTCTAAAAAGAAAGGCGTCGACGTCTCAACGGTAACCCGGTCGCCGAACCGCTCGATCATCGTCGGTGCGTGCGAATCGGCGCTGTCATCCGAAAAATACCATAGTATCTTTGAGACTCCCCTCTCACAGAGTTCCTCTATCGACGGAACCGGCAAGGGCTTCATCCTTCCGAAACGGTTTCCGTAGTCCGCAGCCTGATCGTTCATGCGGCTTGCGTAGCATTGGCATTTGGACCAGACGATCTGCGTAACCTCGGGAATCTGTTCGCCGAGCGCATAGATTTCCTTCGCTTCCTCCTCGGACAGACCGAGGTCGAAAAGCACTTCTTCCCCTAATGGATTCACAATCATCGCGCCGTTACTCGTCACAACCGGCGTATCGATGCCGAGCGCGGTGACGAATTCCTTTGCCCCGGGCCAGGCCCTTCCGGTCGCGATACACACAAGGTATCCGGCGTCCATTGCCGTGCGGATGGCTTCCGCGTTGCCTCTCGTGATGCGCTTGTCATCCGTCAGAAGCGTTCCGTCCAAATCAATTGCTATCATGGAAATCGGTTTCTGTTCCAAAGTGTTCTCCTCAACCGCACAGCTCGGTCTTCTTCTCCGGTGTTCCGGTCTCATCCTGCGACCGGTAGTATTCCTCAAGGCGCGGACGCGCGGCTATATAATATCGTTCCAGATTCGGATCGAAGTGCTTGCCCATGCCTTCCATAATGATGCTGTCCGCTTTCTCAAAGGACATGCTGTCTTTATAGACGCGTTTGCTTACCAGAGCGTCATACACATCCGCAATTGCCATGATGCGCGCCTCAAGCGGGATGTCCTCGCCCGCAAGGCCGTCCGGGTAACCGGAACCGTCCCAGCGCTCGTGGTGGTAATGCGCCACATTTTCCGCAATATGATGAAACTCCTCGTCGTCGGTTCCCTGTAATATCGCGTGCACGATTCGCGCGCCTTCCTGCGCGTGCGCCTTCATCTTCTCAAATTCCCAAGGCTCGAAACGGCCGGGTTTCCGGAGCACCTGGTCATCGACGGCAATTTTCCCGAGGTCGTGCATCGGAGCCGCCTTAATGAGGTTCTTTATAAAATTATTCGACAGCTGTAGAACATTGTCTTTGCTTATTTCCTCGGTCAATATCCGGACGCCTTCGCTTGTCCTTCTGATATGCCCGCCGGTCGAATTGTCGCGGCTTTCAACCATCGTTGCCATACCGAGAATCAGCTTGTCATGCATCTCGACGATGTGTTTCGTCTTCTCCGCAACCTGTTCCTGAAGCTGTCCGTTGAAGTCATTTAAAAGGGCGATGTAATGCTGGCTTTCGGTGTCGTCCGTCACGAAGAACTGATAGCCCCGCTTGCGGTCGCCGTCGAACAAATACGTGACCGTGATCAGATAGATCCGGTCGCCGTGCGGATAATGAAAGCTGTTGTTCTTCTCATCGGCGGCGAATGCGTCAAGCCACTCATTGATATGCGATGCGAGAGGGTTCTCCGCGGGAATCACCGTGTCGACGTTCACCTCGGCAAGCTCCGGAAAGATTCCGGCAGCCGTCTCGTTACACCCGAGATAATGCCTGCGGAAATCAAAGGACAAAAAGCCCTTGTCACCGGTCTGCACCATTGAGTCGATGCCGGAGTCGGTGATATCGTAAAGACACACCTGCCGGATAATAATCAGGTACACTACCTGCGAAATCACATACGCAAGCGGCAACAGCTCAATCTTATCGGTAATACGCCTTCCTCCGAAGAACGAAATCACCGCGAGCATTTCCGGAATAAACAGTAATACGATAATCTTCTTCGATACGTCTTTCTTCCGAAAGTAGCTGTACGCCATCGCAGCAAGGCTTACGGCGAAGAAAACGATGACCAGCGCGTCGAATATCGTGTGGCACGGCCCGTAAACCTTGTTGACAAGCATCCCGACGCCGTTCCGGTTTTCATATCCGCACGACTTATAGAACCACTGCGTCTGGCCGATTGTCAGCGCGCTCAGGTACATCAGACTGCACACGAAGAACATCACAAGCCTTACGGCGCGATGCAGTGCGATATGGCACAGGTTGAAGATGGCCATCGAAATCATCAGCACAAGGAACGACCCGCCGATGTATGCGATTTTGAGCGCAAGGATTGCCTCTTCCTTCGTCTCGGAAATAGCCATCGCGAGATTTCCGAGAATCGTAATCGGCACGAGCGTGAAGATCAGCGTGATATGCACGTCAAAATGCTTATGCCACGATAAGATGTAAAGAAGCGTCAGAAACAGCGACATCAGAAGCAGTCCCTGATAATACAGTAAAATCATGCCTGTCTCCTTTGATTCAACAAAACAATGCTTTCCACGTGACGGCACTGGCAGAACATGTCCGCGGCGCAGACCTTCGTAAGCTTGTAGCCCTTCAGCAGTTCAAGGTCCCTTGCGAGCGTGTCCGGGTTACACGAAATATATACGATCCGCTCCGGCCGGATCTTCGAAACGGCCTTCAGAAACTCCGGCGTGCTTCCGCTCCGCGGCGGGTCCAAAAAGAGGACGTCCGCCTTCTTCCCTTCGGCTGCCGCGGCACTCAGGTACTTTCCTGCATCCGCGCACACAAAGGAGGCATTCTTCAGTCCGTTCCGCTCCGCGTTGCTCCTTGCGTCCCTAACGGCTTCTTCATTGAGTTCCACACCGGTAATCACAGCTCCCGGTGCGCTTTTCGCCGCGAGAATCCCGATTGTTCCGGTCCCGCAATACGCGTCAATCACCTGCTCGCCTTCTTTTATTCCGGCAAATGTGACCGCCGTCGCGAAAAGTTTCTCCGCCTGCTTCGTATTCACCTGGAAGAACGAGCGCGGCGAGATCCGGAACGTGCATCCGCACAGCGTCTCCGTAATATATCCCTCCCCGAAGAGCACTTCTTCTTTCTCTCCGAGCACCATTGTCGTCGCAGCAGGGTTGTAATTCAGAACAATCGTCTTAACCGCCGGATGATTCTTTACAATCGCCTCGGCAAGCGCCCGTTTCTTCGGGAATATCTTCTCGGCGACCACCGGAACAACCATGATATCGCCGCCGGACGAAATCCTTATCAGCACATGCCTCAGAATCCCCTTCCGCCGGTCTTCGTCGTAGACGCTTATAAGATGGCTGTCGGCGAAACGGCATATCGTCCGGACGATTTTCGCTGCCTCCTCGGGTTCTATTCTGCACCCCTCGGGAAGCGGCATCAGCCGGTGCGTTGACTCGGCATAGAGACCCCCGACAACCTTACCGCCCTGTACGGCAAATGTGCTGTGGATCTTGTTCCGGTACCGAAACGGCTCGTCCGCAGAAAGCATCGGAAGAATCTCCGGCTTGTCCGCTTCGATTCGTTTCGAAAGTGCGGACAGCACATGTCCCTGCTTCACTAAGAGCTGCTTTTCGTATGTCATATGCATCAGGTCACAGCCGCCGCATTGCATGTAATAAGGGCACTCCGGATTAACGCGGTCCGGCGACGCCTTTAGAATTTCTTCCATCCGCGCCGTCGTTTCGTTCCGCCCGTACACAAGGGAAATCGTCCCTTTTTCGCCGTCCAAAAAGAAAGGCACCGAGAATGTTCTCCCGTTAAAGGAGACAATCCCTTTGCCTTCCGTATCCAACTGTTTGCAGCCGACTGTGTACTTCTTGCCCATGCTTCCTCACATCGCCGATTGTCAATCGGTCAGTTCCGGTCCTTTCGCCTTCGACAGAAGGAAATCGACCGTCAGGTCTCTTCGCATCTGTACGCGGAGTTCTTTCTCATTGTAATCCCTAAGGAACAGCTCACGGTCGGTGTAACCGGCGTTCTCCATATAGCGGTACAGAAGCGTTTCATACTGCGCTTCCGTGAGGACAATCCCTTCGCGGTCCGCAACGGCGTCCATAACCGCTTCCTCCTTGGCGACCGAAAGCGCCGATTCGGAAACACTCTTTTGAAAGTCCTCAACGGTTGTCCCGAAGTAGGTCTTAAGATAATCCTCAAATGTGATTTCGAGATAGTCCGCGTTTCCCCGATACTTCTGCATCGTCTGCTCCGCAAGCTTCTTCGCTTCCTCTTTCACAAGACCGCCGAACTTCGAGCGGGACACCAGCATGTCAACTACCTGCGCCCCCGCGTCGTCCCGGTTGTCCGCCGTGTAGGTGAGATCGGAATAATCCCCGAGACGGACAACGGACTTCCCACTTACGATATAATCCCATATCGCGAAGACGAGAAGTCCGGTAAATGCGAATCCAAGCAGAACAATCAGGGCAATCTTCCATACGCTCCGATGTTTGTTCTCTTTCTTCATCCTATTCTTTGTTTACTGGCGAAGCAGCTGAACAATAACCTCCTTGCTCGGGGGCTTGGTTCCGTCGGTCGTGCATGCGCCGCAGGAAACCGCAATCGCATAACGGATTACATCATGGAAATGCATGTTGGAATCCAGGCAGTATGCAATTGCCGCCGTCATCGCATCGCCGGCACCGACCGGCGAAAGCACATCCACCTTCTTGGCGGGTGCGTAAATCGTTTCAATACCGTCCGTGAATACGCCGCCGCTTGCACCGAGCGAAACGGAAACCATACGCGGTCCCTTCGAGAGAAGCTCAACGGCTTTCTCCTTCGTCCAGGCAACCATTGCCTCGTTGCTCTCGAACTCATCATGGTAATCATACAGATCACGGAGTTCTCCGAGATTCGGCTTAATGTATTCGGGCTGTGCCTCAAGACCGTACTTCAAAGCATCTCCGCCGGCGTCTAAGAATACCTTACAGCCGCACTGATGCAGCATCTCGGTCATGGTCTTATAGATATCGGTCGGAACGCCTTCCGGCAGGCTGCCGCTCAATACGAACATCGTACCGGGCTTCGCATGCTTCTTAAGCTTATCCATCAACTGCTGCAGTTCTTCTTTGGTAACCTTCGGCCCGGGCTCGTCAAATTCGGTCATACCGAAGATTGACTTCACTTTCAGGTTGCTCCTGGTCTCGCCGTTCGCTACCTGAACAAAATCCGACATAATCATAGATTTCTGAAGCGCGAGGCGAACCGTATCGCCGTTCGGGCCGCCGAGGAAACCGCACGCCATGTTCGGTTTGTTCAGCACACGAAGCGTCTTCGACACGTTAATTCCCTTGCCGCCGGCGTCTATAATGACATTCTTAAGCTTATTGACTCCTCCGAGAACGAAATCGCCCAATTCGGCAGTCTTATCCACTGCGGGATTCATTGTAACCGTAATAATCATATAATAATCCCCTCCTTTGGCAACTTCTCACCTTAAAGATATAATGAATTGATTTTTTTGTCAATTCTGATTTTCCCCATCCATCTGAAATGCAATAAAATTTGGCATTTTTTCATCAGAATATATATACTTTGTAATTTCCTCGATTGCGGGCACCGCTTCGTCCACCGCTTCCGAAAGAAATTCTCTCATACGGGGCATCACGGCGAGGCACAATTCGCTCTGATCGGGCGTCATCACGAAGCTCGGAATCTTATGTCCGTATCCGGCAAATGCCATAATCTCCGCGACCGCCTGCCGGTACTTTTTACTCCGGCTTCTGGCTACCGTAAGCGAGGATTTCATCGCCGCAAGGCAGGCAAAAATCTGCGTTTCGTGAATGCCGAGATAGAACGGTGCAATCGCATGCGCGACCTCGCGGTTCACCGCGATGTGCGCGGCTACCGGATAACTCACCGGGTCATATCCGTCCTCTAACAGCAGGTACCGGTCCAGTTCAATCTCAATCTTTCCGTGCGTGACGCCGGTCTCCTCGCAAAACTGCGGGATTGCCGCGTGCAGCTTGTGGTCCGAGAACAGGTGGCACATGTAGCCGTAGAAATATACGAGCTGCCGGTCGTCCTCCGAATTCTGAAGAACCGTCTTCGCATTTTCCGCAAAAATACCGAACGGCTCGTGATGCAGCTTCCGTCCGTACTCATGAACCTGCGGCTCGCCGGGTACCGGATGATAGAACAGGATGTCCGGTCCGTGGAGTCCGATCAGAAAATACGGCAGATACTTATGAATCAGGCGTTTCGTGTCCGCAGACAGCTCATGGTATACGAACGCGCCCATTTTCTTATGTGTATAGCAGGCAGGCATCGAAACCCCTCCTTCCGGTTTTCTTTCCGGTTACTGCGCTTCCATCTTCGCGAGAACCTTAGCGGCAAGCGCCTCCATTGCCGCGTTCTGACGGTACTCGAGCATCAGATAAGGCTCGCCGTACTCTTCCACGAGGCTGTTCCAGTACTTCTCCTTCTCCTCGTCGGTCGCTTCCGTCATACCGGCTCTCGAAATCTCGTAAGCTTTCGAATCGGCAATCGTGGCCGTCAGGTTCAGCTCGTCAAAAACGGTCAGCCAGATCAGATACGTCTTCGTCGAAGCCTTCGCATCCTTCTTCAGCGATTTGCGGTAAGCGGACTTCGTTTCGTAGATGGACAGCACATACGATTCATAATCCTCGTATTCGCCGAACAGACCGTATTCCTTCCACTGCTCAAAGGTCGCCTCGTAATCGTGAGCAAGGATCTTCTTCTGGTTCTTCGTAAACCAGAACGGGTAGCTCTTCACCGCCGTATGCGCTTCCATGTAACTGGAAACGAAAGACTTGGCATTCCCCTTGTTCGTCTCGCGGAGAAGGTCCGTTACGTAATCAAGGAAACCTTCTTCGGTGAGCGGATACTTGTCGCCGAGCGTCTCGGCGGCATATTGTTCAACCCATTCCTGATTAAAATGGGACAGATAGTCAATCGTTTCGGTCGTATTCTCGCTTGTCTCGAGCTCGGAGGCGTCCTTCGCCGCTTCCTCAAGAGACTGGATGGTGCTCTTCAGCTTGGCCTGTACTTCGTCGTCCGTCGGCTCGATATCGATGACGACATCGTCAAGATTCGGAAACTCGGAGAAACACTCCCTGGGCGAAACACCCTGAATCGTCCCGTCCTTTGAAATGTACTTGCTGTAGTTCACGGTCGTCACGGATTTATAGATCAGATATCCGGAAAGAATGATAACTGCAAGCACGGGAAGACACAGAATCGCAGCCCACTTCTTCACGGTTGCTTTCGTTCTTGCCTTGCGGCTTCTTTCTTTGGCGGCCAGTCGTCTTTCAATACTCATTGCAAATGTTCCTCCGTCGGCACTTATCGTGCCTTTTTCTGCAGCCCTTATCGTTCGGGGGCTGACTGATATTTTATCACGAAACGGGGCGAAAGAAAAGGATTTTCCGCGATTTTCCGAAATTTTAGCGAAAAATCACACGCCTTCCCCGTCAAATTCCGGAATGAATTCTTCGGAAGCCGCGCTCCGCTCCTGCACATAGGCGTTCGTGACGCCGACGGAAAGAGCGTAATCCGTAACTTTATCGTATTCATATGTCGTAAGCCGGCGGTTCAGTTCCTTATACGGAAGCTTCTCCCCGGGCGGCGTGTACTGGTTTAAGAGGCTGATCCATATACGTTCCCAATAGGTATCATAAAGGTACTTCACGACCTCCTTCGACTCTTCGATATGCCCCGGAAGCACCAGATGCCTTACGATGACGCCCCGCTTTATATACCCCCTGTCGTCGAAGACCGGCTCTCCCGCCGTTTTTACCATGTAATCGATTGCGGCTTTCGAGGTTTCCGGGTAGTCCGGCGCATGCGAGAATGCCTGCGCGGTTTCTTTCCGCACGTACTTAAGGTCCGGAAGCCATACGTCGATGACGTCCGAAATCCGCTCAAGCGTTTCAATGCGCTCGTATCCGCCCGAATTCCAGACAACCGGGATGGTAAGTCCCTGCCGCTTCGCTTGGCGCACCGCTTCCGAAACCGCGAGGGCATAGTGGCCTGCCGTGACGAGATTCACATTTGCCGCGCCTTTTTGCTGAAGCTCAAGGAAGATTTCCGTAAGCCTTTCCTTTGAAACCGGCTTGCCTGCGTTGCCGCCCGAGATGACGCGGTTCTGGCAGTAGATGCAGTGTAAAGGGCAGCCCGCGAAGAACACGGCGCCGGAACCGGCTTCGCCGCTGATGCACGGCTCTTCCCACATATGAAGCGCGGCTCGCGCCACGCGGATCTCATCGGTGCAGCCGCACATGCCGCGGACGCCGCCTTCACGGTCCGCGCCGCACTGCCTCGGACAGAGCCGGCAGCCGTTACCTAAGGTCATAACGAATCCGGAAGGTTTTGTCCTTCCCCTCCGCTTCCGCAACCGCTCCGCATACCATCGGCATGGCGGGCGGCAGGTGTCCGAAGTCAAGCCCGTACGCGATCGGAACGCCGAACTCCTTAAGCACACTGACGGCGGCCTGTTCCTGTGAAAGCCCGAAATCCTCCTTGTCGATGAAAAGCGGACGCCCGATCAGAAAGCCCTTTACATGCTTGAACCAGCCGGTCTGCTTCATCGCCCAGAGCGAGCGGCGTACCGTCATCGGATTCAGATCGCACGCCTCGAAGAACCAGAGGATGCCGTCCTCCCTGTAACGCTCGCAGAACTCTTCGACGCAGTCGTATTTCGTGCCGCGGATATTGTTGAGTATATCCATGCAGCCGCCGAGAAGACGTCCCTTCATCTTAACGGATTTGCAGGGCTTTCCGGCTGCATTGTAAAACGACGGTTCAAACGGGTGTTGCACATTGATCGGCGCAAGCGGATTCTCTTCGCTCGTCAGGCTTTCGTCGTATCTCTCGAAGCCGTCGTAGTTTTGAAACTCGGTCTTCTCTCCGCAGAGGAATGCGTAAGCGTCCTCGATTGACGGATGTAACGGCTCCATTCCGAACGACGGCCCGTTCGGTCCGTACAGCGAAGCGGTATCGAAAAGCGTCGTCAGTAAAAACGTGAAGTTCGTGTTGTCCGAATACCCGACGTACCACTTGGGCGCCGCCTGCTTAATGCGCTCCCAGTCCACACAGTCTATCGTCTCATTCATGAGTTCCCCGCCGCCGCACGCAAGAAGCACGTTGTTCTCGCGCGTGCAGTACATGTCGGTCAGCTCCTTACCGCACAGCTCGGGCGTGTTCGAGATGCCGACGCCCTCGCCGAGATAGCAGTTCGGTCCCATCATGACCGGATGCCCCCAGTCAGAAAAGCGCTTAACGGCATTCTGAAGACGGCTCTTATAAGGCTCGATGTTGCAGCCGAAACTCGGCGCAGCGAAGCCTACGGTACCGATTTTGGTAAGAAAACGCGGGTATTTCATAAGACACCTCCGAAAGTTTTGGGAAAAAGAACTGCGATCCATTTCTGAATCGCAGTTTGTGTGGGGGGAGAAATTACTTCAGAGAAGTAATGAACCAACTTATTTAGTTTAGAAACAGTGTCTGTACATCTGTTCTGTCTATATACTAACACATCTTTTTTCATTTGTCACCATGCAAAATGAAAAAATCCCGTGCCGTATTCTTCTGCGCAAAATGTAAAATACTTTGTCATTTACGCTACAACCCGATATTAGACCAAGAAGGAGGGTTTGTCAACCCTCCTTTTAAAAAATCTACCCGCCGTATTCTTCGGTTGCCGTGCTGCTGAACACGTCACTCCTATACGCGAAGGTGAGTTTGTAAGCGACGTGCGCTTCCTCCCCTTCCTCCGCCGGCACAGCCCGAACGGCCAGTTCTATATTAATTCTTCCCCCGGCAATCTCTTCACCGCTGTCATAAAGGACCTCAGTCCATTCCTTCGGTCCGGAACCGGAAAGCATCTCCCGGATTTTCTTCCGGTAGGTTTCCATGTAATCCTTTCCGTTTACGATAAATTCTCCCTCCGCCGTAGCATCCGGTGTAATCGGAAGCCGTTCCACGGTTTTTACGAAGTAATATTCTGTCGCAAAGCCGCCCGGAGCCGTTTCGTCCTGCACTCTCTGCCCGACACGGACATCGTCGTAGTATCTCCCCTGTCCGTCTTTCCAAGGAATCGAAATCTTCATGAACAGGTTACCGAACGCATAGACTTCATACGGAACGGGAATTGTTTCCCGGTCATGTATACGAAGCCATTCCGATGCCCCGTCCGGCGAATAGAAGAATCCGGACGGATCGAAGACGAAGTAACCGCCGTTTCCTTCGTGGATGTAGCGGTACTGTCTTCCTTCAAGCGCTTCGTCCATTTCCTTCGCCCAGAAGCGGTCCCCTTTAATCACGCGCTCGCAGAACATCCTGTCGGTAATCAGAAAGACGTCTGCCTCCGGGTCATACCAGACCTCGCAGCCGTCGATGTACGGCTCGCGCTCGGTTCCCGCGAATACGCATCCCTTACGGGCCTCTTTCACATTTTCCGCAATCTTCTCAAAGGTGAAGAACTGCGTTCCGACCTGTCCCGGTTCATCGAGCTGATAGGAGATGTCGGTTGTGCAGAACATGTAATACTGCTCGTTAATGCCGATGTCGGTCTCGCGGCCGTCATACAGAAAGCCGGACATCAGGCAGCCCTGTACGAGTCCGCGGAACACCTCGCCCGCAGGAATCGTGAACAGCCCGCCGGAAGAAAACTCCGTCATTCCTTCGGAAGCGATTGCCTTGGCGTTTAAGAAAACCGCTTCTTCAACGGCTTCGTCCTCCTCGGCTTTGAGCTGCCGAAGCATTGCGTCTTTTGCGTCAAATGTGACGTACGGGTACGCCTTCGCCCGCGCGACGATCTCGTCATCCGAAAGGCGGAACCACTCCGCCGCGTCGCCGTTCACGGTATATACGGTTATCTCATTGCCGTGCTTATAAAGCACCCGGTCAAAGGTCGTCTTCACATATTCTTTCGCGTCGGTCTCCTCCTGCTTTGAGACAAACCAGACGCTGTCCGCTCCGCCTAGGAAGATATTCGAAAAGGTATGCGCGGTGTTCTCCGGCGCCTCCGTCGGCGTCGGCGTTCCGGTCACCGTCGGCGTGCTCGAGACCTTCTCGGTTGTCCGCTTGTTCGGGTCTCCCTTGTCAACCTGTATCTTTCCGCCGCATGCCGTCAGGAGGGCTAACAGCCCCGCGCACAGGCACATCAACAGGAATTTCTTCATAAAGTACTTCTCCTCCGTAATTCCATTACACGCTTTTCTCTATCGTATCAGAAGAATATTACAAAAATGCTTTTGAAATATTACAAAAGTATTACAATAAAAAAGCCTGCCGGATGACCGGCAGGCGCCTTGGTCGGAATTATTCTTTTTCCATTCGTTTCTTCATGTTTCCGAACAGTACGAAAAATGCAACACCGAAGCCGGCTGTTGCAAGTCCGGCGAATACGGGGATTACCCGTGCGCTGAACTGAAGCGGAAGCGTCCAGACCGTAACGACGGTCACGCCGCCGAGAATGATCAGAACGATGGCGAAGATTTCGAGAAGCTTCAGTCCGGCCTTCAGTGCAAGCACCGTTCCGGCAGCTTTTTCGCCGCGCTCGATCTTATCGGTATCCTTCAGCTTCTTACCGGCAAGCAGTTCCGAAACCTGAACTTCAATGATGCGGCACAGAGGCTCAATCAGATCCGCGCTCGGTGTGGAATGACCTTCCTCCCACGATGCAACCGTTCCCGGGGAAACACTCAGGCTCTTAGCAAGCATGGCCTGCGTAAGTTTCTTGTTCTCTCTGCTCTCCGCTATAAACTTTCCAATTGCTTCCTGCGTCATGAAATAACACCTCCGTGTATTCAGATTCTCTCTTCATTGTAGCATCTCAAAAGCGATTAGTAAAGCAAGAATACGAAAAATCTATAAAACTTTCTGCTTTTTCAGAAACTCCCCGCAAAGCGCCGGCCACATGGCCACATCCGCGAACGAAGGCATCGGCGGCATCGGAGGCCGTTCGCCGTCTTCCTTCGGCTCGGGCTTCTTTCCTTCGGGGTTTCCGAAGAACTGAATCATCAGCTCGGTGCGGCGCTGATCGGATACGTTGATGCCCTTTCCTTCCCTCACCGCTTCCACCGCGCGGTTCACCTGGTCAAATGTGTACGCTTCGCCGAAGTCTCCGGTCTTAATCCGGTCTCCCGCAACGGCTGCCATTCCGTGGCCGCCGGTCGGGAATGCATAGTAGGCGTACGGGACGCCCGCCTTACGGCACGCCTCCGCGAAGAACATGCTGTTCTCAACAGGCACGAGATCGTCCTCAACCGTCTGCCAGATAAAGCACGGCGGCATATCCTTATGCGCCTGCTTTTCAAGCGAATAATAAGTCATCTCCTCTTCGCTTGCGTTCTGTCCGATCAGTGCCCGGATTGAGTAGATATGCGTAAACTCACCCGAGGTAATTACCGGGTAGCCGAGCACGACGGCATCCGGACGGTTGCTTACGGCATTCAGCGCCGCATCGGAATCCGTAACGTCTCCGTAATGCGTGCAGATGCTTGCGCACAGGTGTCCGCCCGCGGAGAATCCGCAGATGGAAAGCTTTGCGGGGTCCATCCGGTACGTCCCGACGTTTGCGCGGATATAACGGATCGCGCGGGACAGGTCCTTCATCGGCTGGTCCTTAAGCGGCACCGACATCGTGATGTCGGTCGTATAGGTAAGCACGACGACATTCATGCCCATGTTGTAGAAGTATTCCGCAACGGGCTCGCCTTCGACGTTCACAACCATGCAGTACCCGCCGCCGGGAACGACAATCATGCCGGGGCGGACTTCGTCATCGTCATGCAGATAAGCGTACACGTTCGGAACGAACCCATACGCCGCCGCATAGTTATACTCGCCGTCCTGATAAATCGGTTTCTGAAACGAAATCGCTTTGTCAATCATGCCTTTGCTCCTTTGTTAATCTTTCCGGCCTTCTTGTCCGCCTTCATGTCCTTCTTGAAGCGGCGGAAGTCGCCGAGCGCCTTCCAGCCGATGCCGAAAATCTTACGGATATTAATCGAGTTCTTACCCGCGGTACGCGGCTTGAACGAAATCTCACGGAACGCCTGCGACTCGCCGTAATACGCGTAGTAGGTCGTCATCATAATGTTCGGAAGATTGTAGTCCTCCTGCATCTTGTAAAGATACTTCTTCACGACGTCGCATTTCATGAGACGGAACGGTGCGTTCGCATCCGGAACCTTCACGCCGAAATACAGGCGTACCAGAAGACATACGACCTTCTCAACAAACGCTCTGCTCTTGCCGTCGCCGCGTACGGTACGGTTCCCGAAGATGCCGTCGTACTCGGTGCGGAGCTGCCAGAATGCGTCGAACTCAGCCGGGTTCGTCTGACCGTCCGAGTCGGTCTGGAACACGTAATCGATGCCTCTTTTAATCGCAAGATCATAAAGCGCGATTACCTTCGGTCCGTGATAACGGTTCGTGTCCGGAAGAATCTCGAGCTGCGGAAATTCCTTCTGAAGATTTGTAAGCACTTCGTGCGTGCGGTCCTTGCTTCCGCTGTCCGCGATAACAAGGCGGGAATCCTCTCCCTTTCCTTCAAGAACCGGGTACCACTGGCGCACCACGCCTTCGATATTCGCCTCCTCGTTGTAGGCCGGCATAACAATATATAACGAATCCATAAAAACCTCCGTAAATTGACTCACTTCAGTATACCATCAGACCTTCGGTGCGTCAATGGGAATGGTTTTCGTACTTTACTGGTTGAGCGCGTAATACAGGCCCTTCATCGCCATCAGTTCCTCATGGCTTCCCTGCTCGGCAATGCCCTTGTTCGAAATATAGAGGATGCGGTCAGCGCTCCGGATTGTCGAAAGCCGGTGCGCAACCATGAACGACGTCTTGCCCTTAAGCAGTTTCTTTAATGCCTTCTGAATCAGTGCCTCGGTTTCGGTGTCAATCGAGCTGGTCGCCTCATCGAGGATCACTACGGACGGGTTCTTAAGGATGATTCGCGCGAAGGAAAGCAGCTGCTTTTCACCCGCGGACAGTCCCGCGCCGCGCTCCTCAAGTTTATGTTCATAGCCGTCCGAAAAACGCTCAATGAACGTATTCGCGTAGATGCTTTCGGCTGCCTTGATGCACTCCTCGTCGGTCGCATCCGGCCGGCCGTAACGGATATTCTCAAGGATAGTGCCCTTGAAGATGAACGGCTCCTGCATCAGCACGCCGACCTCCTTACGGAGTGAGTCAAGCGTAACCTCACGGACATCATGATCGTCAATCCGCACGCAGCCCTCGCGCACATCGTAGAAACGGGTCAGCATGTTGATGACCGTCGTCTTGCCGGCGCCCGTCGGGCCCACAAGCGCAATCGTCTCGCCGGGCTTCACATGCAGGTCGAAGTGTTCCAGAATGTTGACGCCTTCATCGTAGGCAAATGTGACATCGTCGAAATCCACCTTGCCATTTACCGCGGAAAGCTTTACACAGTCCTTCTCATCGTGAATCTCAACCGGGTAATCAATCGTATCGAAAACCTGCTCGAGGTTCGAGCTTACCTGCGCGAGCTGCTGGATCAGAATTGCGATCATCGTAAGCGGGCCGCTGAACTGCGACATATAGCTTGTAAACGCAACGACAAGTCCCGCGTTCACATACGTCGAACCCTTTAGAATCAGCGAAAGCGCCATGCCGTACAGACATACGGTTCCGAGGTTCCAGAACGTCTCGACAATCGGCGTGTTCAGCTCGTTCCGGCGGAATATGCGGAGCCACTGCTTTACGCAGCCGTCATGAATCTCGCTGTATATCTGCTCGCTGCTGTCCGTCCGGTTGTAGCTCTTCACGATCTTCTCGCCCATGATTGTCTCAACAAGGAACGCGGACCGGTTCGAGTTCTTCGCACGCAGTTTCGCGAATTCCTTACGGATCACATAACGAAGCGTAAAGATGCACACCATCATCGGGATAATGACGGCAAATACCATGCCCGTCAGCTGCGGACTGAGTCCGAGCATGAAGAACGTAACGATAATCAGCTTCACCGCGTAGGAAAGCAGGTTCAGCACATAGTTTGAGAAGAAGTTCGCGAGACCGTCCACATACTCGGTGACACGGACGACAATCTTCCCATTTGGCTTCGAATCAAAATAGTCGAACGGAAGCTCCTGCAGCTTGTAAAAGACGTCCTTCCGCACGTCGCAGATAATCCGGTGTCCGACGATACCCATGATTCTCTGGTGGAAGAAGTTAACGGCAATTTCGAGAAGCGCGATTGTCGCCATCGATGCAATTACGAACGCAAGCGTCCGGTATTCCTCGGTCACGACCACGTCGTCGATGATTTTCCGAAGAAGCAGCGGCGTAATCATCGCGAGTCCCGCGGAAACAAGCATCAGAACACCGACGAGGATAAACGAGCCGCGGTACGGCTTCATGTAGCGAAGCACTCTTCCGAACTGGCGGATGTCAAATTTCTTGCGGATGACTTCATCCTGAAAGTACGTATTCTTCTTAGCCATGCTCTATGCCCTCCCTTCCGCAATCTTGTCGGCAAGGGCGTCGAAATTCACGGAGCCTTCCTGCGTTATCTGAATGTTGTAAATCTTGGCAAATGTGCCGTTCTGTTTCATCAGTTCCTCGAACGAACCGCGCTCGATAATCTCGCCGTCCCGAAGATAGATGATTTCATCGCAGTCAACAACCGAAGACAGGCGGTGTGCCGAAATCAGAAGCGTCTTGTCCGGATAATACTGCTTGATGTCCGCAAGCAGACGTTTCTCCGTGCCGACGTCAAGCGCCGACGTCGAATCGTCAAGAACGAGAATCGGGGCATTCCGAAGGAGCGCACGCGCAATCGAAACACGCTGCTTCTGTCCGCCGGAGATGCCGAGACCGCGCTCGCCGATAATCGTTTCATACCCTTCCGTGAAGCTGCTGATAAATCCGTGCGCCTGCGCATGCTCCGCAGCCTTCACGACCTGCTGACGGCCCACCTCAGGCTCCGAGTAGGCGATATTCGAAGTAATCGTATTCGAAAACAGAAAGACATCCTGGAAGACGTAAGAGAACTGTCTTCTTAAGGAATTCAGTTCGTACTCGCGGATATCCGTGCCGTTCAGAAGAATCTGCCCCTCGGTCATATCGTGCACGCGGATCAGCGATTCGAGAAGCACGCTCTTTCCGGAACCCGTGCCGCCGACGATACCGATCTTCTTGCCGGGCGTAATGTCGAGATTGATATTCTTAAGGATCTTCTGGCCGCCGATTTCAAGGCTTCCGTTCACAACCTGAATGTGCGCGTCGGAAAGCACCGCTCCTTCGAAAGCCTCCCCCGGAGGAAGCATAATCGAAGACTCCGGATTGCCGCTGACCGTGACGGTACCGCTCACAATCTTGCTTTCGGTGTTCATGAAGTCCATCATCTTCCGTCCGGAGACGAGCTGCTGCTGCATCTGGAACATGCTGTTGTTAATCTGCGTGATATGGTTCATGATACGGAACACATAGTCGCCGCTCGCAACAAGATAACCGACAAGAAGCTGTCCCTTCATGACAAGAACCGCGCTCACCGCAATACTTCCGATGTACGCCGTCTGGCGGATAAAACCGAAGATTGCCTCGAACGAAGACGACAGTTTAATCTGTTTGATGTGCGCGTCACGCAGCGTGTAATTGGACTTATCAAACTTCTTCCGCTCAACGTCCTCGTTCGTAAACGAACGGACGAGGCGGACCGCCTCGATATTCTCCTGCACGGTCAGCGCCATGTTACTGTTGCAGCCGCGGATTGCGCGGAAATTTGCGCGCGCAAGCTTGCGGAAGCGAAGCAGCGAAACCGCGAAGAACGGCGACAGAATCACCGGAATCACCAGAAGCGAGCGGTTGATTCCCGCAAGCATCACAATCGCCACGACAAGCACGAAGATACTGTCGCAGATATTCGGAATCATTCTGCAGAACAGTTCCTTGAACATAATCGTGTCGGAATTGATTGTCGTCAGAAGCTCACCGGTGTTGTACTCGGCGATGGTCTCCGAATCGAGTTCCATTAGCTTATGGAACGTCACTTCACGAAGATCCGTCTCGAGCGCAAGACCGAGCTTCTGTAAGATATAGTTCTTTACGTAAACAATGATATCTTTAAAGAGAATCAGACCGAGAAACACCGCCGACAGCGAGAAGAACAGCCGCATTGAGTGAATCTCACCGTACTTCCCGGACAGAAGAAACGAGAACAGACCGTCCTCTGCCGGATTGTCCTTAATGATGTAGTTGATGAACATCGCCGTCAGAAGCGGCAGCATCAGGTCTGCCGTCAGCGCCATGAAGCTCATCAGCTTCGTCAGAATGTCGAGCGGAAGATGCCTCTTCCAATACCTGAAACCGAACTTAAAAACTTCCATCTTCTTATCCCTTCGCCGCCGCGCGGCCTTCTGTAGAGAAACTCAAATCCTTGATACACCTGAATGATACCACATCCATCCTCACAGAAAAATGGACTATAATACCCCCTTTTTACGCAATTCTATACTCTTTCGTACATTTCACAGTGGGCGCGCCCGCTCTCTTACAGCGGGCTGAATTGACCGCCCGCCAGGCACAAAAAAGACGGGCTGCATCGGCAGCCCGCCTCGATAACCCGGTATTAATTGTAAAACCTATCAGCCTTTTTCAAGAGCCAGCGTTCTTGTGGTAAGGTCGCAAACCTCAGCCGGTCCGTAGTACTGGATTGCACCCGGGTAGGTGAAGCTCGTCTTCACGGCCCACTCCTCACGGTGTGCTTCGAAGTACTTGAACGGCTTGCCGTCAAGTTCGACAAGAGCCTTACGGATAACAGGCTTATCCTGGCCGTTCCGGCGCTCGATGTTCATCATCTTCGTGATCGGCATACCGCCTGCGTTCCACTCCTCAGCAGGCTTCGACAGATTCGAAACCTTCGAAAGGTAACCGGTGTAGCCGTACTGAATCAGCATGAATGCGTTGTAGCCGAGGGAGTAGCAGTAGTCGGCGTCGAAGTTCGACGGGAAAGCGCAGCGGCCTTCGTAACCGAAGAAGTGATGCTGCTGACCGAACTTACCCTTGTAGGTGCCGGCTTTTTTTCTCTTAGCAAGCTCGTTCTTAACCATCTCGGAGAAGAGCTTCTCGGACTCAATCAGGGATACCTGAACGTTACCGTGAGGATCTCTCTCAAGGAACAGCTGCTGCTGAATGCCCTGCGGAAGGATATCGAAAACCTTGAAGGACTCGGCGGTAAGGCCGGCCTTGATGAAAGCGTACTTCGCAGCCCAATCCGGAAGCGCGTTAAACTCATCCGTCTTGCTGCCTGCAAGCAGCTCGTTGATTTCCTTAATCAGCGTGGAGAACTCGGGAACGAACTCAACGATACCCTCGGGGATGATTGCAACACCGAAGTTCTCGCCGTTGTTGCCGCGGGTTTCAACCGCGTCTGCGATGTAGTTCGTAATCTGTGCAAGGCTCATCTTCTTAGCGGCAACTTCCTCACCGATCAGGCAGATGTTCGGCTGCGTCTCAAGTGCGCACTCAAGTGCAACGTGAGAAGCGGAACGACCCATAACCTTGATGAAGTGCCAATACTTCTTCGCGGAGTTCGCGTCACGCTCAATGTTGCCGATCAGCTCGCTGTAGGTCTTCGTAGCGGTATCGAAACCGAAGGAAGCCTCAATGTCCTCGTTCTTAAGGTCGCCGTCGATGGTCTTCGGGCATCCGATAACCTGTACGCCGGTCTTCTTCGCTGCCATGTACTCGGCAAGTACGGCTGCGTTCGTGTTGGAATCGTCACCGCCGATGATAACGATGGCGGTAAGTCCGTGCTTCTTCGCAACCTTCTCAACGATTGCAAACTGCTCCTCGGTCTCGAGCTTCGTACGGCCGGAACCGATGATATCGAAACCGCCGGTGTTGCGGTATGCGTCAATAAGCTTGTCGGTGAACTTTACATAATCGTCATCAAGAAGACCGCTCGGGCCGCCCTTGAAGCCAAGCAGAACGTTGTTCTTGTCGGTTGCCTTCAAAGCGTCATAAAGACCGCATACAACGTTGTGTCCGCCGGGTGCCTGTCCGCCGGAAAGGATCACGCCGACAACCTGCTTCTTCGCCTTCGAGGTGTTCGCGCCCTTTACGAAAGTAATCTCTTTTTTACCGTAGGTGTTCGGGAACAAAGCCTTAATCTTGTCCTGATCCGCAACCGATGCGGTTGCCTCGCCTTCCTTCACGCAGATATCTGCGATTCCGTTTCTGAGCATGCCGGGAAGCTTCGGCTGATACTCATATCTTGCTTTCTGAAGCGGGGAAAGATTCATAAATCATACTCCTTATTACTGGTGATTTTGGGCAGAGCCCATTTGATGTATATAGTAAAACATTTTGCGGAAAATGTAAAGACTATCCGTCCCATTTTCCGCAACCTTTAAAAATCCCTGTAAACTTGTTTTCACGCAGTGACCGCTAAGGCATCTGCATGTCGTAAATCACGAATGTGCTTTCGCCCGAATCCGTATAAACGAGACAGACGTTCGGGTCGTCCGGATGGTAGAAATGCACCGCTTTGCCGCACGGCTCGCCGCACAGGTAAGCATACTCCGAACAGACGCGTCCCTCCGGCACCGTATAGTCGCCGTCGCGGTCGTAGACGTAGTTGATTCGCGCGACCTCGTAGCTTCCGGCGTAATAAACTTCTGCGGTAATCCTGCCGTCCGGGTCCTTCTCATACTCGCAAATCAGGTTACCGGGGTAATCCGAGAGGTAAGGAAACTCCTGAAATACCGTGAACGTGCCGTACATGCCGGATAGGAATACGATCGGGTCCAGCACTCCGTCATCGGTAACGGCAACGATCAGGTTTTCCATCTGCATTGAGCGGGCACCTGCTTCTTCGGTGTAGCGCTTTCCGGATAGCACATAATGCATACCGTCTTCAACGAGACAGATATCGCCCTCTGCATAGGCCGAATCCCCGGTGAAATCAATCCGGAAGGTGTCGCCGAACTGCAGCAGCTCTTCCGTCTCACTGTTTTCATACCAGATTCGAATCTCCCCGTTCGAATAGGTTACATGCATGTCCCCGGCGGGCGCCTCCTTCATCTGTTTCTCATAGTGAAGTGCATCAAGCCACTCCTCCTGTGAGGCGGTCCGGATCCACGCTGCGCGTTCCGGGTCTTCCTCCGAGGGAACGGGGTCAACCCGTTTTTCAAAGAATTCCGTCATCGGAACGCCGTCAATCTCCGGTTCTCCGTATCCTTCCCGGACAAAGTATCGGTCAAGCCCCCACCGCGCGCTGTCGTCCGAGACCGTACAGAGAATCTCTCCGACCGGACTTCGAAGAATCATTCCGTCATCGGTATAATATGCAACATACGTTCCGTAGGAAGTCGGATAGACGCCGATTATGTAATCTTCCGGCGATACCGGAATCTGACCCGCGACAGAAGCGTTCCGGTAAGCCCGGACCATCGTCTCGGTTAAAAGCGTTCCGGGCACGCCGCAGCCATCCTCCAGCAACAGGTACGTATTGCCTAAATCGGCAATCATCTGCGTTCCGCCTTCGGTCTCATACCGATAGACCCGGTACCGGTCCGGATCCACCCCCGTTTCCAGATTGGAAAGGTTAGAAAGCACCTCCAAAATTCGCTCCTCCGGGAACCAATCGTTTCCGTCCGGAACCCACGGGCAGTAATACCTGCCGCGAGCACCGAGGAAACGGGTTTCGCCGTTCTGCTCCTCGTACACATAGGCTTCGCCGTTCTCTTCGACCGTGTAGAGGCGATAGCGGAGCACTCCGTCTTCATCGCGAAGTTCCATTTCATAAGGATATTTCGTGCCGTTCAGGGAAATTGCGGTATAGCTCAGCGAGAACGTCCCGCCGTTTACCCGGTTCAAGGTCATCTCACCGGATACCTTCTCACCGACCGTAATCTCCTTGAAATAGATATTGTCCTGAAGCATCTCCTTGACGCCTTCCGGATTCTTGTTTTTTTTCTTTTCGGAATCCGTAACGAGCGAATTCGCTGTTATGCCGGTAACCGCCGAAGACGTGTCCTTTTCTTCGGGCATAGCATCGCTCTCCTTCTTTCCGCACGCGAAAAGAAAGCTCGCGAAAAATGCCACAAGAATTACGCCGCGCAAACGCTTCATATATGTCCTTTCCGTAACCGAAAATAGTCCCCACAGGGACTATTTTATCGGGTATATGTTACACAGTTA
>CAMZEW010000005.1:0-31120 GCA_947305875.1 uncultured Lachnoclostridium sp. | reverse complement strand
CCTCTGCAAGTTCTCTCCACTGAGTGATAGTGCTGCCTTCTCTCAATTCCGAGAACACCATGTTCGAGCCATGATACCATATTCCATTAGGATCAATCTTTAGTTCCATTTGTTCAAGTCTCCCTTTTCTTGTCAGTATGATAAACCAAATATATCGTTCCATTCACCACGACATATTTTGTTTAATTTCTATAATAGCCTCATCTATACTTGGTAACATATTTCTATGCCTTCTTTCTTGCTATCGCTGTAAACTCACCCGGGAGTTTTTCATTTTCCCATGAAGGATGTTCATCAAAACGCTCCAAAGTAAATCCGCTCCCGATGATAGAATTGATGATCTCGCTGATGGTGTACTTCCTGTAATGGCATTTCGGGATCTGCTTACGGATCTCCTCATCGTAAAATCTTGCGTGTGCCATCTCACCTTCAAAGATATCTGTTGAGAAATAACTCATGGTAGGCTGCTGTAACCCCAATATATCCGAGATTTTGGTAAAAGGATGAAAGTCGCTGCAGATCATCTTTCCACCCGGCTTTAAGAGTCCGTTCATAACGGTCATAAAAACATCTATATCGTGGAAATAATGAAGGATCCCACCTTCCATGAATACGACATCAAAGAAACCGGCATACTTGTCCATATCAATTTCCATGATGTCACAGACTTCATATCCGATCTTCACACCGGCTGCTTCAGCTGTTTCCACAGCGTATTTCCTGTTGGCTTCCGAAATATCAAAAATGGTGACCTCTGCCCCCAGCAAAGCCAGCGGAATTGCTTTCTTGCCGCATGATCCGCATATGTTAGCCACCTTGACACCCGCAAAAGAATCAAAGTAGTTTGCATACTGTTTCAGCATTTTCTTGGGATTTTCTTTATCCTTTAATGCCCTTTCTTCCGGTGTCCCGCCGGTTCTTACCCAAAAGTCATATGCATCAAACTCCCAGGCTTTCTTATGTTGTTTACTGTAATCTTCCAAACCCATTATCCTCCCGGCATTTTATATGGACATTTATCCCAAAATATATCGCTCCATCCACCTCGACATATTTTGTTTGCTTTCTATATAGGATACCATAAAATAAGTTACCCGTCCACAAGAAAAAGGAGGGCTGAAGAGCCCTCCTGCGCACTATCCGAGGAACTTTTTATGCGCGATTTTCACATTTGTCTGATTCACCATTGCGTACATGAGCGTGGTGTCGTTTTTCTCATGACCGAGAAGCGTCTGAACCTGCTCAATCGGCATGCCGCGGTCAATCGCCGTGGTTACCATAGTCCGGCGGAACTTATGTGGATGCACGTGCCCGACATGGCTGGACTGCCCCCTCTTTCGAAGCATAATCTCGACGCCGCTTGTCAGAAGCCGGCGATATGGGCTTCGCACGCTCACTCGCCAACGCGCATTCCGGTAGACTTCACTCAGCTCGATTCCGCTGCGCTTCATCTCGCTGTCTGTTGTCGCCAAGCACTGCGGAAATATCAGGAGGAAATCACTTCGTGATTATTCGCATATGAAAAAGGCAGCCGGGATTGAATACAAGCATTCATCCCGGCTGCCTTTCCATATGCTTAAACCGCTTTGCGGTTTTCCTCCTGATTTTTCTTGTGCTTGGCTCGTTATCACTCATACTCTATCGTCCCCGGAGGTTTGCTCGTCAGGTCGTAGAATACGCGGTTTACGCCGCGGACTTCCTTGATGATGCGGTTCATGACAATGTCCAGAACCTCGTAAGGAATGTGTGCGGAATCCGCGGTCATGAAGTCGGTCGTACGTACGGCGCGAAGCGCAACCGCGTAATCGTAGGTACGCTCGTCACCCATGACGCCGACGGAGCGGACATTCGTGAGCGCCGCGTAGTACTGGTCGGGCTTCCACGAAGCAACCTCGCCGGTCTGCTTTTTGTATTCCGAAAGTGCCTTGTCCACTTCCTCGCGGAATATATAATCACTGTCCTGCACGATGCGAATCTTATCCTCGGTGATGTCGCCGATAATGCGGATGCCGAGACCGGGACCCGGGAACGGCTGACGCATAACAAGCTTCTCGGGAATTCCGAGCTCAAGACCGGCCTTTCTGACCTCATCCTTGAAGAGATACCGGAGCGGCTCAACGATTTCCTTGAACTGCACATATGACGGAAGACCGCCGACATTGTGATGCGATTTGATTACGGCGGATTCGCCGCCGAGGCCGGACTCCACAACGTCCGGATAGATGGTTCCCTGCGCGAGGAAATCAACAGCACCGATCTTCTTCGCCTCTTCCTCGAACACGCGGATGAATTCTTCGCCGATAATCTTACGCTTCGTCTCCGGATCGGTTACGCCGGCAAGCTTTACATAAAAACGGTGCTGCGCGTTCACGCGGACGAAATTCAGATCAAAGTTTCCGTTCGGACCGAAGACGGCTTCCACTTCGTCACCCTCGTTCTTACGTAAGAGACCGTGGTCAACGAAAACGCAGGTCAGCTGCTTTCCGATGGCGCGGGCAAGAAGTCCTGCTGCCACCGAGCTGTCAACGCCGCCGGACAGACCGAGAAGTACACGGCCGCTTCCGATTCTCTCGCGAAGCTCCGCAATCGTCTTCTCGACAAATGCGTCCATCTTCCAGGAGCCGTCACAGCCGCAGATGCCGCGGACAAAGTTATAAATCATCTTCGTTCCTTCCGGCGTATGGAGCACTTCGGGATGGAACTGAATGCCGTATAGAGCTTTCTCACGGTTCTCGCATGCAGCCACCGGACAATCCTTCGAATGTGCGATGGAAGTAAAGCCGGACGCCATTCTACTGATGTAGTCAAAATGACTCATCCAGCATACGGTCTGCGCCGGAACGTCCTTAAAAAGAGGAGAATCCGGATTCGTTACGATTTCCGTTCTTCCGTATTCCTGAACCGATGCGCGCTCGACTTTGCCGCCGAGAACATGCTGCATCAGCTGTGCTCCGTAGCACAATCCGAGTACCGGAATGCCGAGTTCGAACAGTTCCTTCGAGAAGGTCGGTGCGCCGGGCTCATAACAGCTGTTCGGTCCGCCGGTCAGGATGATGCCCTTCAGGTTCATCCCTTTGATGACCGCGATATCGGTCCGGTAGGAAGCAATCTCGCAGTATACGTTGCATTCTCGCACGCGTCTAGCAACGAGCTGGTTGTACTGCCCGCCGAAATCCAGAACAAGAATCTTGTCCATTTATATGTCCTTTCCACTTAAGGAATCGCCTAGGAAACGGTTCCCAAAGCAACTCAAATTACACGTTTATCTGTGCGGTCAGGCCGAGACAGTCCTTGTTCGCCTCGAGAATCGGCGCAACGATGTTTCTAAGAAATGCCTCGGTCTGCTCCACGGAACGGCCTACATAGTTGGCCGGCACCATATAGCTCTCAAGTTCTTCTCTCGTCACGTCGAATACTTCGTCCTCCGCAATCAAATCGAGCAGATTGTTCTCAAGCCCCTTCTGCTTTACGGTCGCGCCTGCTTCCATAGAAAGCTTGCGGATTTCTTCGTGAAGTTCCTGACGGTTTCCGCCCTGTTTCACGGCATCCATCATGATATTCTCGGTCGCCATGAAGGGAAGTTCACTTCTGAGGCGCTTCTCAATAACTTTCTCATTAACGACAAGACCGTCCGAAACGTTAAGGCACAGGTCAAGGATTCCGTCGATTGCGAGGAAGCCCTCGGAGATTGCCACACGCTTGTTGGCGGAGTCGTCAAGCGTCCGCTCAAACCACTGCGTCGCGGAAGTAATCGCCGGATTCAGCGCGTCGATAATCACGTAGCGGGACAGCGATGCGATACGCTCGGAACGCATCGGATTTCTCTTATAAGCCATAGCTGAGGAACCGATCTGGTTCTTCTCGAAAGGCTCTTCCACTTCCTTCAGATGCTGCAGCAGACGGATGTCGTTGCTCATCTTATGAGCACTTGCGGCAATGCCCGCAATCACGTTCATGACTCTCGTATCAACCTTACGGGAATAGGTCTGGCCGGATACCGGGTAGCATCCTTCAAATCCCATCTTCTCCGCAATCATCGGATCCAGACGGTCAAGCTTCTCCTGATCGTTATTGAACAGCTCCTTGAATGACGCCTGCGTGCCGGTCGTTCCTTTGCAGCCGAGCAGTTTCAGCGTCGAAATCACATAGTCAACATCCGCAAGATCCATGCAGAATTCCTGAATCCAGAGCGTCGCCCGCTTACCGACCGTGGTCGGCTGTGCCGGCTGAAAATGCGTAAACGCAAGCGTCGGCATGCTCTTGTACCGGTCTGCAAATGCGGACAGCTTGGCAATTACATTAACAAGTTTACGGCGTACCAACATAAGCGCGTCGCGCATCACGATGATGTCGGTGTTGTCGCCGACATAGCAGCTCGTCGCGCCGAGATGGATGATGCCGGCCGCCTTCGGGCACTTGAGACCATAGGCATACACATGGCTCATTACGTCGTGGCGAACCAGCTTCTCGCGCTCCTTCGCCACCTCATAGTCGATATCGTCGACATGCGCTTTCATCTCGTCAATCATATCCTGCGTGATGACGGGCTTCCCGTCCTGCGAAAGCCCGAGCTCCATCTCGGTCTCCGCAAGGGCAATCCAAAGCTTTCTCCATGTGGAAAACTTCTTGTCCTGGCTGAAGATGTACTGCATCTCCGCGGAAGCATAACGCTCCGAGAAGGGGCTTATGTAACGGTTGGTATCGCTCATGTCTGTTCTCCTTTTTCTCTTTCGGAAAATGCGAAAGAGGACTCCTCCCGGAACCCTCATTTCATCTTATCGTATGTTAATTCAGTTTCTTGCCTGTAAGCTTCTCATAGCCTTCCAGATAGATGGCGATGGTCTTGTCCACCACTTCCTGCGGAAGCGTCCAGTCATCATGCGGGTTCGCTTTGAGCCAGTCGCGTGCAAACTGCTTGTCGTAAGAAGGCTCCGCATGGCCTACCTCGTAGCTTGCAAGCGGCCAGAAACGGGACGAATCGGGCGTCAGCATCTCGTCGCCGACAACAATCTCGCCGTTCTCGTCAAGGCCGAACTCGAACTTCGTATCCGCAATGATAATGCCCTTACTAAGTGCATAATCTGCACATTTCTTATAAAGCGCAATCGTGTAGTCGCGAAGCTTGGTCGCGTACTCTTCGCCCTTGCCGGGGAAGCGCTTCTCAAGATAATCAATCGACTGCTCGAACGAGATGTTCTCGTCATGGTCACCGATCTCGGCCTTCGTCGAAGGCGTATAGATGGGCTCAGGAAGCTTCTGGGACTCAAGCAGGCCTTCCGGAAGCTTGATGCCGCAAACCGTGCCGTTTTCCGTATAACTCTTCCAGCCTGAGCCGGTGATGTATCCGCGGACGATGCACTCTACCGGAAGCATCTCAAGTTTCTTTACGAGCATGCTGTTGCCGTCGAATTTCGGCTGGCGGAAGTACTCGGGCATGTCGTTGACATCCACGGAAATCATGTGGTTCTTCACGACGTCCTTCGTAAAATCGAACCAGAACTTGGACATCTGCGTAAGGACGGTACCCTTCTTCGTTACGGTGTTATTAAGAATCACATCGAAGCAGCTGATCCGGTCGGTCGCAACAAGAATCATGTTCTCGCCGATGTCATAAATCTCACGGACTTTGCCTTCCTTAACGGGACTGTACTCTTTCACCTTCGTAGCTCCTTTCGTTCCTCTGTCAATGTAAGCGTCACGCTCCGGTCCGACCGAAACGTAACGGATGTGACAGCCGATTTCCTTCTCAATATACTCCACATACTTCTGCGCATTGACCGGAAGATCTTCCCAACGGCGTGCGCCGCTGATGTCGCATTTCCAGCCGTCCATGTATTCAATCACGGGCTTGCAGGATTCAAGCGCTGCCGGGAACGGAAAATCATCAATAATCTCGCCGTTCAGCTCGTAATGCGAGCAGATCGGAATGCGGTCCATATAGCTCATGACGTCCATCTTGGTAAGCGCGATATCGGTAGCGCCCTGGCACTCTACGCCGTAGCGGGTCGCAACGATATCAATCGGGCCGACCCTTCTCGGACGGCCGGTCTTCGCGCCGTACTCACCGCCTGCCTCACGAAGCTTCTCCGCTTCCTCGCCGAACCATTCACATACGAACGGGCCTTCGCCGACGCAGGTCGAGTAAGCCTTGACAACGCCTACAATCTCATCCACCTTCGCGCTCGGGAGACCGGAGCCGACCGGTGCGTAAGCAGCAATCGCGTTGGACGAAGTCGTGTAAGGATAGATGCCGTAGTCAAGATCGCGGAGGGAACCGAGCTGCGCCTCGAAAAGGATGCTCTTGCCTTCCTTCGCTGCCTTCTTAAGAAGCTTTCCGGTGTCACAGATGAACGGACGGAACTTCTCACCGTACTCCGTAAACCAGGCTTTCAGCGACTCGTAGGAAACCGGTTCCGCGCCGTATACGCCGGTGAGCGTCAGGTTCTTCCAGGTCAGCAGATCTTTGATATGTTCATCGAGCTTCTCGGGGAAGAACAATTCGCCCGCGAGAATCGTCTTTTTTTGGTATTTGTCGGAATAGAAAGGCGCGATGCCCTGCTTCGTGGAGCCGTACTTCTTATCGGCAAGTCTGGCTTCCTCAAGGCCGTCCAGCTGGCGGTGCCACGGGAGTACCAAAGAAGCACGTTCGCTGATTTTGAGATTCTCGGGAGTGATGGAAACGCCCTGTGCGATGACCGTCTGCATCTCGCTGTACAGATTCTCTAGATCGAGTGCCACACCGTTTCCGAGGATGTTCACGACACCCTTCCGAAAGATTCCCGAGGGAAGCAAGTGAAGAGCGAACTTTCCGTACTCGTTGACTACGGTATGCCCGGCATTGCCGCCGCCCTGATAACGGATAACATAGTCGAAACGCTCGGTCAGAAGGTCGACCATCCGGCCCTTTCCTTCGTCGCCCCAGTTGATACCTACAATCGCGCAATTACTCATATAAATTCCTCGCTTTGAAGAAAATAAAACACCACAATATACTATACAAGTTTTGCCGTCAGATTACAACATAAACCTACGCGGCAAAACCAAAAAGTTTTTGTGCATTTTTTCAAAGACTCCCATCTCTGCGATTCCGAAAATGCCTTCCGGAAACACAAAAAAGGCCCCGCCGCTGTTGCGGCAGAGCCCTCTCCATGCGTTCTCCGGTCTTATCCGGTGCTTTCTTTATTTTCTTTCCCGCTTCTCCCCATCGCAAATCAGTTTCCCGTCCGTAATCCGAATAATGCGGTCCGCAATCTCCGCTACGGATTCGTCATGCGTGACGACAATCACGGTTTTTCCTTCCCTGCTTAAAGCCTTGAGAATCTCCATGATTTCCTTCCCTGTCTTCTTGTCCAGAGCACCGGTAGGTTCGTCCGCCAGTATTACCGGATTGTCCGTAACCAGAGCGCGGGCAATGGCGCAACGCTGCTGCTGGCCGCCGGAAATCAAAGCCGGTTTTTTAAAAAGCTGATCCTCGATCCCCATTTCCCGTGCAACGGACTTGATCAGAGACCGGCGTTTTGATCTTGCTATGTTTCTGGCTTTCAACGGCACTTCTATATTTCCGTAAACGGTTTCACTTTCAATCAAAGCAAACTGCTGGAAGACAAAACTGATGGTGTCTTTGCGGAATCGTTCTCTGGCGGATGGGCTCATCTTCGTTACCTCGGCTCCGTCACAGAAATAGGTTCCTTCATCGGCGTCCTCAAGACAGCCCAGAATGTTCAGCAGTGTTGATTTTCCGCTGCCGGAAGCCCCCATCACCGCCAGCATTTCTCCACGTTTAACGGAAAGCGAAATATCATTGAGTACAACCGCTTTTTCTTTTCCCAGCGGGAAGCATTTTTTTATGTTTTTCAGTTCTATCATTTGAACCCTTCCTCCGTTCCGGAATCCCCAGTACCCGTTTAGGCAAAGGAAAGTTATTCCGTGTGTTTTAATACATTTACAGGCTTTTCAAACAGCATTCTCACAGACGTAGCAACAGTAGAGATAAACCCAAATGCAAGAACAAGAACAGCCAGCCACCAGGCCCTGTGTCTTACCGTCTCGACAAAGGAATCCGTCGAACCACCGGAAACAGCTGTCAGATAAACTGTAACAAGTACTAAAAGCAACGCGATAAACTCATATTTCAGAACCATACATGCGTCAAGAAGAAGAAGGCGGAACCTGGAATAGCCATTCACCCGCATGATCATGTGCGGCAGCTGATGTCGGATTGACCAAAGAAGCGAAAGCATGATTAGGGTGATTGCCGAAATAATCATCAGAATACGGTAGGTCATGGTATACAGTGCGGCGACATTCGATGAACTGCCGTCATCCTCACGTTCAGAAAAAACCGTCAGTTCCTGCGGCATCATTCCGAACAACTCCTCTCCCCATGCATAGAAGCGGTCTGCATCACTTTTGGAAATATTGCCTTTTCTGCAATAGGAAACACATAGCTCCGAAGTTTGCAGGTACTCCCCGATAACCTTCACGGAAACGGTGTCCGCAAATACCATAATTCGGTAATCGTAACCGGCAAAATGATTATTGCCGAGTATTCCGGTAACTTCGTAAGGGCAGTCCGCCAAATTGATATAGCGGATTCCATTTTCCATATATGTGCTTTCTTTCATGCCTTCCCCAATTACACAGGCCGGAGCATCCGACTTTCTGCCGGATGCCGGATAAGAACCGGATGAAAGCGGATACTCCGGTTCGGACGCCCCGAACAGAATTCGGACTTCATTCCCGTACGCGGCACGGTTCACCGGAAGATTGCAGAATACCACGAGATTTCCGTCTTCTCCAATCTGCTTCGCACTCTCAAGCAATTCGGAGCCCGAAACAGACGGATTCTCAATCCATGCCTGAAGAAACCGGTAATCTGTGGCCGCCTGAACCTCGTCAACCTTTTTTCCCTTTTCCATTAAAGACTGCCCATACCAGACCAGTCCGATACTGACCGTGAAAGACACTATGAACAGTCCTCGGAAAACCATCGACGAACTCTTTAACTCGCCTTTCAAAAGAGTCGCAGAAGATGTCGACTTCAGCAGAAAAAGAATCGTTGCCGTCGAAAGCACCGCAAGTGCCAGCACCAGAAGGAACAAAATGATTCCGACAGAGCCTGCAACAGACTTCCAGAACGCTTTTTTCACGGCTTCACCCAAATTGGTCTCAAGCAGTATTGCCCGGATTACAAGCGGGCTCAAAACTGACGCCAGAATAATCTGAATCAGGTTTTCCGAAAGCAGGATGCCATACAGACCTTTGCGTGACACTCCTTGTGAAAGAAGAATCCCGAAATCGTTTTTCTTTTGAAGAGCCGAAAGCATCTGGGAACATAGGATCAGTATCGAAGAACAGATTCCCACAATAACGGCAATCGGCATCAGGATATGTGCCAACGCATCATTAAACTGCAAATCATCATTGATTTTCTGTTCAAAGGAGGCGATATACATAGGAAGGTTGTATTTGTCCGTCACTCCGTGGATTTGTGTCTCAACTTCTTCCCGTTTGTATTCCTCTTGCCAGGATATTATCTGTAACTGATCAGTCGTCACTCCCTGAAAAACAACCAGCACAAGATTATCCATCGGGTTCGTAACATGCAAAACAACGGAGGACATCCCTCCCAATGAACGCATGGAGTTATTCCAAAATGCAGATGTCTTCTCAGGTATCGTGTCCCCTTTTTGCAATACGCCGGCAATTCGGTATTGGTTTTGCCCATCGGTAAGCATCGTTCCTACCGTAACACTATTGCGGAAATTGTAACCGACATAAATCAGGTTTTCCGAAGCCTTCGATGGTGCCGTCCCCTTGTATAACGGAAAATCGAATGCCTGCCATAAGGAAATCGGAATCAATACGCTCTGAACGATTTCTGCAGTGTCAATTTGCGCCGGGAGTTCCAAACCTTTCTCCGAATAAACAAGCGGATGCTTCATCTGCTCTTCACGAATACTTCTCCACGACTCTGTAGAACCTTTTTCATCCCGTAATCCGTAAATGCCGCTTTCGTATATGCTTCCAAGGCTCTTGACAGCGGGGAGTTCCGCAATGTCCGCATACAATTGCAGGATATCCTCATCGGACAGGCTTTCATTCGATAAACAGTCCAGATTTAATTCCCCGTATTGTCGGATTGGGTCGGGAAGCATGTCGGAAATCTGTTTCCGTGCATTTTTTGATAAGCCGCCGAGGGAAATCACCGTAGCCAAAATACCAAGTGCTCCGGTCATCATCAAAACACACAGCAGAGCAATCCATTTTCTTCTGTAAAGGCGCTTTAACGCGAATGACAGTAATACTCCTAAACGCATCCGTCTACCCCATCATCAATAAAGAATCTGCATTTCTCTATACAATCTCAGATGGGGTAAGAAATATGATATTCCACACCCCATCCGATGTATTGAAACTATCTACTCACAAAAAACTGCTAAAACTATACAACCATATGTGTTCAAAGGAAAAAAGCAATAAGCAGAAGCGATATCTTTAGTAATAGATCTTTACTCTACCCGTTTTACATCAGAAGTTTGACCCGTTCCAGCCCCAGTCGGTGAGCGGGTGATACGTTACATAGATTGCGCTGCCGGGGATTCCGAGCTTATCCGCGAGCATGTCGCAGATCTGTCCGGTAAGCTTGCTGTAATCCTCAGAGGGTGCGTTACCGAGAAGCGCAACTTCAACGTAAGCGCCCTTGTCAAGCTTCTTTCCGCCGAACCAGAGGTCGTAGCCGTCCTGGATTCCGACCATCAGGTATGTCTCGCCCTTATGAAGCGTTGCGATCAGCTTCCCGAATTCACTCTTAATCTCTTCTTTCTTGGTGTCGTCCACCTTCACGGTGAACTTTGCGTCGATCATCGGCATGTCGTGATTCTCCTTTCCTGTTCCCGGGTATTTATACTCTGCTGTCTTTCATAATAATCAATTCTCATTCCGCTGCTGTCTGTCGATTGTATTCAAACTCTCCGGAAGATCCATATAGAACTTGGCATTTTCCGCTATCTGCTCTTCGGATAACCGGATTTTATCATACTCATATATGTCCTTAGCCCCGTTTTCATATTCTACGGAAAGCAGGTTACCGTACGCATCATACGTATACTTATACAGGTATTCGCAGAACTCTACACCGTCATCCGATTCCCGGATCTTCGTAAGGTTCCCGTATTCGTCATAAAAATTCTGCTGTTCTTTAGCGGTTCTTCCGTCCGAATAGGTCGTTTTACTGTGGATTAGGTTTCCTTTCGAATCGAATTCCCGGACCCAAACACTTCTTTCGGAGATAACTGTCGTCCGGCAGCAATCCTCCGCTTCGGAATATTCGTATGTTTGATGATTACTGAGTGTGCGTTCCCCGGTCTGCTGAATATCATAACTCCAATCTTCCAGAGTTCTGTCGTCTTCGCCAATCCGCACCTCATATGCAAGGTATGTCTGATAGAAACCATCTTCGTTGTCTTCTCCTGTTCTGACATACCTCGTCCGGTAGTTTTTTTCTACTCTGCTGCCGTCCTCCGCATATTCGATTTCCCTTTTAACTCTGTAGTTGGCAAGACCGGATAAACCGTCAAGCCCGGATATATAAGCATATTCTTTCGTGACCCTTCCCAGAGAATCAAGATCTCCCCATTCTAACTTTCTCCATCCGCCGCCTGAAACGTCATGCTCCTCACGGGTAATCACATATCCCGTTTCATCATAAACGGTCTGAATCTCTTTCGAAAGTGTCCCCTCGTCATAATAGCATTCGTCAATCAGGCGCTGCTTGTCGTCATATACTTCACGATGAACGTACATTCCAAGTTCTTCATCCCAATTCGTCGAATGCGTCCGGATAAATCCGGAAGGAGAATATGTATACTCCTCCCGGTCTACATGGCCGTAATAGATTTCCGTAATGGTCAGTTTGGTAACCGGTATGTCTTCCTCGTAACAGTACTCGACATCATAAAGGTACTTCCAGTCCTCTCCTTTGCCGTAATCGGGTTCTGCGTGAATCAGCCTTCCTTTGCTGTCATAGGTGTATGTTGTTGTGTGATTACTTTTCTTCTTCGACACCAGAAGCCATGTTACGCCTTCGTCCGAATTCTTTTGTCCGCTGTTCTCCCCGCCTGTCTTTCCGTTCTCTTTCTTCGATCCCCGGAATACGCTTATAATCAGAATTACCCAGACAACAAGCAGCAGTGCGCATACGCCGAGTATCGCAATCACCATCTTTTGCTTTTTGGAACGGCTGCTGTCCATGCTTTCCCCTTATCTCTCCTCGCAAACCTGGAAGATGAAAAATTTCAGATAGTACGACTCGTCCGAACTCCAGAGAATCGGATGGTCGGGCGCCTGCGTCCGGAATTCCACCTGACGGAGACGCTTATGCACGCTCTGTGCTGCCTGCGCAATCGTATCGTGAAGCAGTTCCTGCGTCATGAAATGCGAACACGAGCAGGTCGCAAGATACCCGCCGTCCTTTACGAGGCGAAGTCCGCGCATGTTGATCTCACGATAGCCTTTGATGGCGTTTTTCGTCGCCTCACGCGACTTCGTAAACGCCGGCGGATCGAGGATGACAACGTCATACTTTTCGCCAGCCGCTTCCAGCTCGGGAAGCAGTTCGAAAACGTCTGCGACGCGAAATGACACCGCCCCGGTAAGACCGTTCAGCGCGGCATTTTTCTCCGCCTGCGCGATTGCGGTTTCGGAGGCGTCGACAGCAAGCACGGACGCTGCTCCGGCAAGTCCCGCGTTCAATGCAAAGGAACCGGTATGTGTGAAGCAGTCAAGTACCCGTGCGCCTTTACAGAGTTTCTGAATTGCTAAACGATTGTATTTCTGATCGAGGAAGAACCCGGTTTTCTGGCCTTCCGCGACATCGACGCAGTACTTAACGCCGTTCTCCGTAATCTGCACGTTCGTATCGAACGGCTCACTCAGAAAGCCCTTGAACCGCTCCATCCCTTCGAGCTCGCGCACCTTCGCGTCGCTCCGCTCGTAAATGCCGCGGATTGTGATGCCGTCTTCTTTAAGGGCGTCGCATAGAAGCCTCAATACGGTTCCCTTCAGCCTGTCCATGCCGAGCGCGAGAGACTCCGCAACAAGGATGTCTTCGTATTTGTCGACGGTAAGACCGGGAAGCCAGTCCGCTTCGCCGAAGATCAGCCGGCAGCTCGATGTGTCGACAACCTTCTTCCGGTATTCCCAGGCGGCACGGACACGCATCCGGAGGAACTCCTCGTTTACTTCGGTGTCCTTGCGTCTTGTGAGCATACGGACACGGATCTTCGAATTGTCGTTGATGAAGCCGATTCCCATCGGATATCCGTCGAAATCGCGTACGGCAACAAGGCATCCGTTCTCACCGTTGCCGGTTACCGATGCAATCTCGTTGTCATAAATCCAAAGCCCGCCCTTTTTAAGGCTGCGGCCCTCGCCCTTTTTGAGGACGACGATTCTGCCGATTTCAAACATCTTTTTCCCCCTCTCGCACCTGCTCCGGGCGCGCCGAAGTTATTCTTCAATTACTGCGTCTGCCGCGTCGTCTTCGAATACAGAATTCAAGTCCTCTTTCTTCTTTCGGAATACGAAGAGTTTGCTCAGGACGTAGTTCAGAATGATTACAATGATTCCGGTGATGGCCTTTGCCCAGAAGCCTTCGAAGCTGAACAGCGAGCCGGTCACGCCGATGGCAACAAGCAGAGTCGGAAGCCGCATCTCGATAATGCCGGTAAAGATTCGGGAACCGACGAATTTCGCCGCTTCGATTGTAATCCCCCTCACACCATGCGCTTTGTTTTCAAAGACAAACAGATGGCTTGTCACGTAGGCAAATGTGACCGCACAAACCCACGCGATCTCATTGGTTATCGTAAACTCTCTGCCCTCGCCGGCAAGCCCGAAAGCCTTTTGGATAAAAAACGTAACGGCGAAATTGACAAGCGTCGTCAGTCCGCCGAAGATGGCGTACAGAATGATTTCTTTGTGCTTTTTGTAGATTTCTCTGAACCTGTTAATCATGTCTTGCCTTTCTAAAACAAAAGGACCGCTGGTGCAGTCCTTTACGTCTTTCAGTAATACTTACGGGAACCCCATAGATTGTTCTTCTTCAATTCCAGATACTCGTTGTAAGCCTTTTCAAGGATCTGTTTTTCATTGGAGAACTTCAGCAAATGATATGCTTCATGGTATTTGTAATACCCGGAGTCCACAAAGTATTCTTCCCGCTGTGGTTTGCTATAATAGTTGTCCGACATCATAAGGTACCAATGAACGTCCTTCATTACTGTATCCGCAGGCGTAGTGAAACTGTATTGGCTCTTGCCGATGTACTTGATGATGCGGGCGTCGGCACCGGACTCCTCTTTCACCTCACGAAGAGCGGTGTCCTTGTGATCCTCGCCTTCCTCTACCGTTCCTTTCGGAAGAACCCAGCCTTCATACTTGTGCTTGTAGTTCTTATACAGTAATAATATCTTTCCTCTGAAAATAACAACACCACCGCAGCTCGTAGCCTCTGTCATAAGAAGACCCCCTGTCATTGGTGTGTCACATATTGAGGCTATTATACCCGAAAATGTCACCGAGTGCAACAGTTATTTCTGCCCCTCACTCCGGTTTCTCCGCCACCACGATGCAGTTCGAGTCGGGGTAGCGGTCGGGGTTCAGGTCTACTTTGGGCGACAGATGAAGCGGATACCCCGGCTCTAAGAACGCCTCGCAGCGGATCAGTTTCGCGCCGAGCGATTCGAAGAACGCGCGGAACCCGTCGATTGTGAAGTAGCCGAACTGCTCCTGTACTTCATGCGCGTAGGACTGGCGCCCCCAGGTGTACGTATACAGAAATTCGCGCATGTAATCGGTCACGCCGCAGGCCGTCTGCGTTGTCTCGTCAATCTTTATTTTCTTATCTTCGATGTCCGGAAGCCCCTTGAAATCCTGCACGAAGTTCCGGAAGAACGAGAGCCCTTCGGGGTCTTTAAACGTTACCGAAAGCAGCCCTTCGCCGCCTGTCCGTATGCCGTCCCGGATTATGATCCGGCCGCCCGGGCGAAGCGAATCGTACGCGTTTCGAAGCGCCTTCTTCACACTCTCAATCTGAAATCTCCCCGCCTCTGTCTCCGTGTAGGAAAACACCTCGTGAAGAATCGATGAGAAGATAATGCTGTCCGCAGACTCCGGAAACACGCCGTCGACGAAATTATGCCGAAGCACCGTCCAGCGGTGTCCTTCGGACTTTTTCTTGCTTCGGAGGACTTCGATCACATTTTCCGCTATGTCCGTACCGATAATCTCCTTCTCCGGAAAATGTGACTCGAGAAGGTCAAGCAAAACCCCGCCGCCGCTTCCGACGTCCACAATGCGCGTTCCGACCGCGTAGTCGATGATGGAATTCTTCGTGCTGGCCTCGGTGTCATTCATCGTCGCGAGGTATTTCGATTCGTTGTTCAGCCGGTCGAAGCCGTCGCGGCGGAAGCCGAACATATCGTAAAGGACCGTGATGCTTTTTTCAAAACTCAGAAGCCCGCTGCGTTCCGCTTCGACGCAGAAATCAATAAGCTTCTCGCAGACCGGCAGGAACCGGAAGGACGCCATGACCGCGCTTCCGACGCGCTCCGCGCACACCTCGACATAACCGACCGAAGCGTCGCGCATGTACGCCTCGAGGATGCGCTCCTTATAGACGTTCAGGTGCTTGCGCCCCTCGTAATCGTAGTACAGGCTGTCCGCAATCGGTTTGAACGAGACGACCTCGACGCCGTCTTCAAGCTTCTCTAAAACCTTTCCGAGGAACCATTTCACCATCGGAAGCGATACTTCGGCAAATGCCGCCTGATAGTACCACACCTCATACCTCGGGAATACCTGCTCTATAAACATGCCGCGGAGCTCTTCGTCCGCTTCCGTAAGTCTTGTATCCAACATCCGAAGGCGGTCTTCGTCCGAAAACTCGCTGAGGTCCCCCGAAAGCACCCGCTTACAAAGCGAAACCGCGCGGGCGCCGACCTTCTCCCAGAGGGCCTTCCCAACACCGCTGATAATGCAATGATTCAGGCATAAGACAATACGCTCAAGCGCTTCTTCCCCGAAGAATTCTTTCAAAGAAAGCAGCGGCTCGTTGACCGCCACACGTACCTCACCGCGAAGTGCCTGCCCGATTAAGCCGTGCGTGCGGATCAATCCGGCAACCGCCTGTGCGCGGGGCTCCGGCTGTGCCCCGTCCTCTTCCGTTCCGCCACACGTCTCCCGAAGATAGATTTCCGCAGAGGCCCGGTTATGCACGTCAAGCGGGTAGCCTCGCCGTCTCCATTCGTCGCGGTCGCGAGCGGTTCCGCCCTTCGCGACCTCCGACCACTGAAGGACGGTTTCCACGACCCGGTATTCTTCCGAAGAAAGTCCGTAAGACGCGGCGCACTCCGAAAGAAGCGCAAGCGTCCGAAGCACATACGAAAGCGTCTCACGGCCGCTCTGCTGCTCTACCGAAAGCCCGCGCTCGGGATTGGCGGCGCGGTGCTCCGTGTAGTATAAAAGCCGCAGCCACTCCTCGGTCGCAAGCAGCCGCTCCGGAAAGCGCATGCCGTCATCGAGCGTAATCTGCCCGTCGGTTGTCTGCTTAGTCTGTGTCATCTTACTCTCCCAATACGTCGCTGATCATCGGGCCGAACGCGCTGATGCTGATCAGGTTAGAGGGCGTCAGAATTGAGCCCGTAAACGGTTTCAGCGATACCTCCCGCTCCGCGTAAGCCCCTTCCAGATTCATCATCGTGAAGCAGATCCGGTATCCGCCTTCCGCACTGATTTCCACCATTCCGGTTCCCGAAGAGCCGATGTAGATCTGAAGCCCCGACGAGGAAATCCGCATCGTTTCGTCCTCTGTCTGTTTCACGTCTCCGAGGTAATCCTCATAAACCGTGAGGATCAGCGATTTGTTCATTGTCTTGGCACCTGCGAGGATAATCTTCGCCTGCCAGCCCGGAACCCCGGCCGCACTGAGCGCCGCAAGGAATTCCGACTCTCTTTCGTTCAGCAGTTTCTTCTCGTAATCCTTCCATTTGATGCTCGAAATCATCCGTTTGATCGGCGGCACCCAGCTCGTATCCATTGATTTCTCGGCGTTTTTAAGAATCGTGAACATCTCGCCGGCCGTCAATGATTTCGTGAAGGTTTCCCCGTTGTCATCAAACTTGGTTTCTCCGGAGAAATTCCGTACGGCATCCACATAGAGCAGGAAGAAATCCTTGAAATTCAGCACGGAGCGGTCGAATTGCGAGGGCAGCGAAAGCATCAGCCAGCCGTCGTCGTTGACGCCCCAGGCAGACGGGTTTTCGCCGCAATACTGCATCATCACGGGAACGTTCACATAAACCTTGTTCCCGATGAAACGCATCACGTCTTCCTTCAGTCTGGCCCGCCCGTCGAAGGGGCTTGTGCCGGCAAATGCGATGCTCATATCGCCGGAGGAGTCCTTTGTGATTGTCCATTCGATTGTCTTATTGTTCCAAGTCTCCCGGTATGTCATCTCATACGAGGTAATGTCCGAAAGGCCCGGAAGCGTTTCCTCCCACACGTCGCGCGGAGTCGGCGTCGGCGTATTGGTCGGCGTCGGTGTGGGCGTGTTGGTCGGCGTCGGGCTCGGGCTCGGGGACGGGCTCGGACTCGGCGAAGGGGTGGGTGTCGGCGTGTGGTCCGGAGTCATGCGGCTTACGCCCTTTCGGGGCTTTCTCTCCGTCTCCTGGTTCTCGCTGATGACATACCATATCCCGATGCCTGCAAGCAAGACAGCAAGCACAATCAGGGCGATTATGATTATCTTAGACTTTTTCATTAGATCCTCCTAAGAACGTGCGGCTACTCCGCGCCGCGGTTCCAGTGTCCTTTCGTCTCTCCGGGATGCGCGGGCACCTTTCTTCCGGCAAGCGCCGCACTGAGGTCCGAAAGCACCGAAGCCGCTTCCGAACCGGACTCGAGCGTCAGGTCCGCCCGCACTCCGCCGATTCTTCCCATCGGAATCTCATTCCAGACCGGAAGCAGCGACATAATATGCGAATTATAAATCAGTCCGTGGCAATACCGGCACACGGCAAGCGTCGGAAAATGCTCCCCTTCTCCGTCGGTAAGAAGCCCCGCCGCCCCCGGCTTCCCGCATTGCCGGAGCGTCTTTCTAAGACATTGTTCGGAAACCATCGCGACCGACCTGCCGTAGACGGTCAGAAGAGCTTTCCTGCTTCGCGGCAGTTCGTCCTTTCGGAGCTCTTCGGAAAATGTGACCGCCTCCGCCCCCTTTCCGAGCAGATATTCTACAGCCGTAGAATTCATGCAATAAAGCGTTCGGTCGGTTTCAAACGGGATTCCCCTCCGAATCACGAATGAAAGTTGGTCCGGTGTACGGACGACAAGTCCCGCAAGTCCTTTCGCGGAAACCAGCTTCTCCGCCCGCGAAAGCGTCTCGTCTCTTCGTTCTCCGCGCAACGCACGCGGGAGAATCAGCCGTCTCGGGATCTCGCACGGGACGTTAAGGCATGCTTCGTAATCGCCTTCCATGTCGATATAAAGGTCCGTAACGGCCGGACAGAACTGCACGGCTTCCGCCTGCTGCCTTGTCATCACGGATACGGTGACGCGTGCAGGCTTGGTCTGAACGGTTCGCGGGCCGCTGCGCTCCGCGGAACTATCCGCAGTTTCAATCGTTTCTATGGCATTTGTCCTACGGAAATCCCTCAAAAAGGCATTCTCATATGCGGTAAGCGCTTCGCGGCGAAGCCGGTTAAGTGCCGATGCCGGAAGGAACAACCCGTCGCCGAGCATAATCTCAAGCTCTTTAAACACATACGAGGTGCCGCCGGTACGCGTAAGCTTCTCGCGCACTTCCTGTTCGGTCGCGGGATTCTCCCTGGCTGCTTCGGGAGCAGGTCCCGTCACGGTCACAAGGTAATCTTCTCCTTCCGCGCCTATGGAAAGCGACATCTCACCGCCCGAGACCGCTGTGAAGAGGCCATTAAGCGGAATCTCCGCGGGTGCTCCGTAACGTCCCTTAAGCTCAGTAAGAAGCGGCTCTTTCTTCATGCGCCACAGGTTGACTGTCGCCCCGATTGCTGCCTTTCCGGCAATCGGGATTGCGTCAATCTTATAGTTTTCCATGTCCTTCGGCGTAGTCCATTCGCCGAGCAGATGTTCTTCCTTGCTTCGTACTTCGATCACCTCAGACGGTCCGATCGGTTTTCGGAACGTCGGCACCGCAATGAGCCGGTTCCCGATAAGCCGGACAGTAGCTGTCCCGACACGCACGCCGGTATGATTCGGGCGCTCCTTCCAGACCATCGTGTCGCCTTTTTCGCCGAACACATAGCCCTCGCAGAAGCCGCCGCGGTTATAGAGCTCCGCGAGCATCTCCATGTCGGCCTCCATCTCCTCCGGCTTCCGCTTTAAGTACGAAAGGTATTCCGCCTCGCCGAGGTCATACCAGCGGTCGATCCATTTGCGGTACACCGCAGTCACGCCTGCCGCGTACTCAAGCCTTTTCATGCGGCCTTCAATCTTCAGCGAATGGATGCCGGTCTTTAACAGTTCATGAAGCCTCGGGAGCAGGCACTGGTCACGAAGGCTCAGCAGATAGCCTTCCCTGCGGAACGAGCCTTCGGTGTACGTGTACTTCTTCCGGCACGGCTGCGCGCACCGCCCCCGGTTGCCGCTCCGCCCGCCGATCAGCGAGCTCATCAGGCACTGTCCCGAATAGCAGTAGCAAAGCGCGCCGTGAACGAAGATTTCGAGCTCCAGCCCGCAGTCCCGCCGCATGCTTCGGATTTCCGAAAGCGACAGTTCCCTTGCCGGCACAATCCTTGTCACGCCGCGGTCGAAAAGTTCCGCCGCTTCCGCGTCCGTAACGGTCATCTGCGTGCTTAAGTGCACGGGCAGGTCCGGAAAATGCGAACGCAAAAAGGACAGGACCCCGAGATCCTGCACAATGACAGCATCCAGTCCTGCCCGGTAATACGGTTCGATATATGCATAAAGTTCGCCTATCTCACGGTCCATGAGAAGGGTATTGACAGTCAGGTACACCCGCGCACCGCGAAGATGCGCATAGTCGATTGCCTGAAGAAGCTCGTCTTCCTCAGGATTGTCCGCATAGGCACGCGCGCCGAAACGGCTTCCGCCGATATAGACGGCGTCCGCACCCGCGGCAATAACCGCCTGCAGCGTCTCGTAAGAACCCGCAGGCGCCAGCAGCTCGACCTTAGTTGTATTTCTTCTTGTATCCATTCAGTTCGGTCTCCAGACGCACCGTCTTCTTCTGCTCGTCCAGGTTCGCCTGCTGAAGTTTCTCAATCTTACGCTGCAAGTCCTGAATCTCGCCCTGCGCGGCAATCAGGTCATGCTTCAGCTTGTAGATTTCGTTGTCCCGGTCCTCGGCCTCGTCGGTCACCTCGGAGAGCTTGCTCTTCATCTTGAAGTAGTCATCGGCGAGATTGATCTCGAGCACTATGGAACGCATGTCGGCGCTGATGTCCTTGTACCATTTCTGGGCGCGGACCTCGGCGTATTTGCTGTTGATGTAAGATGCCACCTTCTGCAGGTACTCCTCGCTCTCGTAACCCACGAGGCTGTACTGCTTTCCGTTGATGATGACCTCAGTTTCCGTGCGATTGTTCATGGCGTCCTCCGTGTTTTTATTTTGCAGTCTTCTGTTCCGGATACGGAACTCCCAGATGGTCGTACGCTTCTTTGGACACGACGCGTCCGCGCGGTGTCCGGAGGATGAATCCGATCTGTACGAGATACGGCTCGTACACATCCTCCACGGTTCCCTGATCCTCCCCTATCGTTGTCGCAACGGCACCGGTTCCGACCGGCCCGCCGTCGAATTTCTCAATCATTGTCATCAGAATTGCCCGGTCGATGTGGTCGAGCCCGATCCGGTCTACCTCAAGGCGGTCAAGCGCGTAACGGGCAATCTCGCCGTCAATCCTGCCGTCGGCAGTCACCTGCGCAAAATCTCTCACGCGCTTTAAGAAGCGGTTTGCAAGCCGCGGCGTTCCGCGGGATCTTCTCGCAAGCTCCTCGGCGCCTTCGGCGTCTATCTCAATTTTCAGTGCCCTTGCGGAATTCCGAACGATGGTTCTGAGTTCGTCCTCCGAGTAGAAGTCCATCCGGCTTACGACGCCGAACCGGTCGCGAAGCGGTGCGGTCAGCATGCCGGCGCGCGTTGTCGCGCCGATCAGGGTGAACTTCGGAAGCCTGATATGCATCGATTTCGCATTGGTTCCGCCGGTTCCGATGACCACGTCGATGAAGAAATCCTCCATCGCGGAATAAAGCACTTCCTCGACCTGACGGTTCAGACGGTGAATCTCATCAATGAACAGGATGTCACCCTCACGGAGTCCCTTGATGACCGCCACGATATCGCCGGGCTTCTCGATGGCCGGACCGGAAGTCGTCTTGATGTCCACGCCCATCTCGTTCGCGATGATGTTCGCGAGTGTCGTCTTGCCGAGTCCGGGAGGTCCGAACAGAAGCACGTGATCAAGCGTCTCGCCGCGCTGCTTGGCGGCTTCGATATAGATGTTCAGGGTGGACTTGATCTTCTCCTGCCCGATGTAGTCTTTTAAGTATTTCGGACGGAGTGACGACTCGAGTGTCGCGTCCTCGTTCATCTTCTCCGTTGTGATAATTCTTCTTGCCATTCGCTGTTCCTCGCTGCGTCGTTAAGCCGGCTGCGTCTACAGATACCGGAACGCACCGTTCAATATCTGCTCCGCATCCATACCGGGCTCCGCCGCTCTTCTCGCGGCCCGCTCGGCATCCTTTCTCGTGTAGCCGAGTGTCGTAAGTCCGGCAATCGCCTCGGCGAGTTCCGGCGTATCTTCCTTCTCGGCCGGTTTCTCCGCGGCCGGAAGTTTCGCGCTCTCCGCCACAAGCACTTTATCTTTCAGTTCGAGAATAATCTTGCTCGCAAGCTTTCCGCCGACGCCGGGCGCCTTCGAAATCGCTTTCGCATCGTCCGCGAAGATGGCACGCGCAAGTTCCGTGGGCGGCAGCACCGACAGAATGCCGACGGCAACCTTCGGGCCGACGCCGCTGACCGTAATCAAAAGCTTAAACATCGCAAGCGATTCCTGCGTAAGAAATCCGAACAGGTTCACGCCGGTGTTCTCATTCACGTTCAGATACGTGAAGATTCTCACCTGTTCGCCCGCGTCCGGAAGATTCTCGAGGTCCGATGCCGGCATAACCGCCTCATAACCGACCCCGGCGCACTCCACAATCGCGGATGTCTCCGTCACGCCGTACAATTCTCCGTGTAAAAATGCGATCATTTTCTGTCCTTTCGGGGAAAAACCGCCGATTTTGTGCAGAGTTCCCCCGTCAATATACCATATATAGGGTTATTGTATCACATTTTCCGCCGAAATACACTATTATTCTTCACATTTTTCAGAAAAAATGTTATAATTTCCGCGTAAAATGCCACACCCGAAGAGGAGACCCCCGATGAAAACCAAAGAGGAGCTCATAACCGACCTTTCCGTCTCGCCGTCACTGTGCCTTCTGACCGCCGGGAAGACTCCTTTTTTCTTTGATATCGAGACAACCGGGCTTTCCTCCGCCGCCAACTACATCTACCTGATCGGGTGCCTCGAAAAGACCTGTGAAGGCTTCCTGTTCCGCCAGTGGTTTGCGGAAAATGCGGACGAAGAGCGCCTGATTCTCAAAGCCTTTTCGGACGTTCTCCGGCCGGAACTCAGACTGGTTGATTACAACGGGACGACGTTTGACCTGCCGTTCCTTCGGGACCGGTGCCGGTTCCATAAGCTTCCGTGCCCGCTCCCCGGTAAGGATGAGACCGTCGATCTGTACCGGACGCTGGCACCTGTTAAGAAGCTGTTCGGGACAGAGAACCGGAAGCAGCCGACCTACGAGAAGATCGCCGGCTACAACCGGACGGATCCGTATGACGGCGGGACTTTGGTAGCGTTCTACGCCGAGTATGTGGCGCGGTACCGTTTTGATACGCCGCGGGCGGAGGAACTGCTTCAGGCGCTTCTTTTACATAACCGCGACGATATCTTCGGGCTTTCAAGCCTTGCTTCGCTTATACCCTATTGCATGCTTTCGGGGATAACTCTCACGGCCCCCGCTCTTTCCGAAGACGGGGCTTACGTCACCTGCTCCGCCGCGCTTCCTTATGATTTTCCGAAGCAGCTCCGAAAGGTGATTCCGCTTCCGGAGATTCCTGCGGAATGCCGGACGGCAGACGGTTTTTTATATGAGGACGGATTTTTCGCGGATGTGCAAGTCTCCGGCACACGTGTTTCGGTGACCGTGCCGCGGTATGACATGAAGGCGTATTACTATTTCCCGAATTATAAAGATTATTACTACCTTCCTCTTGAGGATACGGCGGTGCACAAAAGCCTTGCGTCACGCGTTGAGAAGGCTTACAGGAAGCCCGCCACCAGGGAGACCGCAAGACAGGCAAAAAGCGGCAGTTTCCTGCCGCAATTAACCGAGCGGATCGGACCGGTCTTCCGGTTCCGTCCGGGTGATGAATTGTGCTTCTTTGAAAAACGTCCCCTCGATGAGAACGCGGTTACGGATTACATCAGAGACTGGTTTGAATTTCTGTATGAATAAAAGGTCAGCGCAGCTTCAGGGCTGCGCTGTTTTACTTTCTATAATGCCGCGAACAGGTCCATGTTCCGGATGTTCCCGTCGGCGATATGATCGTTCACCGAGAACGCGTGCTTCTGCAGGTCCGCGCACACCGCGTCGGTCAGGTTCTGATCCTGCAGTTCGCAGATGATGCGTGCCGCGATGTCTTCGGTCATCTCGAGTTTCGACGGCGCAAGCGACGGCTCGTTGCCGGTCGAAATCAGCCCGTACAGCCGGTCGGTAAGCTCCGATAATACCGGCAGCTCCGAAAGCGCGCGGTAGGACCATTTGTAGTAAGGCATGTACCTGCCGTTAATCAGAAACGCCGCATGTCTTGCCTGCTTCTCAAACTCAATCAGGCAGAGCTGAGCGCCGCGTTCGTCCCCGCGGTCCACGAGTCTTTTATAATTGTACTGTCCGGTCTGCGCCATCATCAGAAGGCAGGCCGCAAGCTTCTTAAGACGAATCGGTTCCGGCATTCTTTTAAGCCTCTCGCGAAGCCTCGTAAACGCCCCGTCCCCGTCATAAAACAGTTCCCCGTTACACACTTCAAGAAGCGACTGCCCGGGAATCGAAAACCAGTCCCGAACGGTCAGATTCGCATCCGCGCGGCCGATTGTCTTCGTCAGGAATTCCGAGAGTCTGGTGACCCCGTGACGCGGTCCTCCTGCCGGTTTCAGCCCATTCTTCTCAAAGCCTTCGAAATCCTTCGGAAGCTTCGTGTAGGCACGCTCGAGAAGGAATTCCGTTCGGCGGTCGACGATGTCCTCGCCGGGCAGAAAGATGCTGAACCCGGGCTCAAAATCATGGTCCTTCGAAAGCTCGTCGTCATAGCCCATGCACTCCGAACCCTGCCCGACAAGTCCGACGGCAATATGCGGCAGAATCTCCGCAAACTGCTCCGAAAGCATCGGCTTCCCGTATGCCTCATAATACTTCCTTGACAGCTCCAAGCCTTTCATAGATTTCCTCCGCCTGCTTCATAAGATCGTTCTTCACTGAAAACCATCCGTAATATCCGAAGGTCGGTGCACATTTTTCGAAGACAAATGCCAGATACCCCGCCTCCGCAGTCCGTTTCGCTTCATCGAGTTTCTTCTGTGCTTTCGTAAGACACCCGTCAATCGCTTCCTGCGCGTCCGCGAGGCCGTCCCGCTTCTCGTACATCGCGGTCATGTTGAGATAAGTGATGGCTTCCTCGGCTTCGTTTCCGCTGCTCTTAGAAAGGATTTCGAGTGCTTTTTCGCAATACCCGAGCGCTTCATCAAGCCGCCCCGCATCGGACAGGGCGGAGCTCATGTTGTTATAGAGCCCTGCTAGCCTTTTGTCCTCCGGCTTCAGCAATTCTTCATAGACGAAGGCCGCCTCTTCGAAGAACGGAAGACCTTCCCCGCTTAAGTTGAACGCCTTGTAAACCGTTCCGGCGTTAAGAAGCGCCGTTGCGCCTTCCACACTCATACGGCGGTTTGTTCGGTCGAGGTAGCGTAACATTTTCCGCACTGCCGAAAGAGCGTCTTCCTTACGGCCGAGCTTACGGTACAGCCCCATCTGCTCGTTGACGGAAAGGTAGTACACGCGGTCGTCGCCGGAGGCCTGCCCTTCCTTTTCCCAGTAACGAAGCAGCCGTTCCGCCTCGGCATATTCCCTGCGTGCGAACAGGTTGTCGAGTTTTTCGAGAATTCTGGTAACATCCGTATTCATCAGCGATAGGTGACCCTTTCTGTCAATCGGGTATAAATTCCTTTATCCTGGCAAAACTTTGCCCGCTCAGCAAGCTGCTCATCGGTAAGCTTGACCGGGATGTACCGGTATGTCTTGTTCCCGTATTCATCCGTACCGGACCATTTCTCGGCAATCACGTTCCCATACGAATCGAACGAGTATTTCACGAGTATCAGCTGTTTCGTGCCGTCAGACAGGGATCTTTCTTCACGAATCAGCCGCCCGGCATCGTCGTACGTCATCCGGCAGGAATTCATGCCCTCCTGCGCGCCGCTTTCAACGTAATAAACGAAATCATGCGCAATCAGAAGCCCTCTTTGATCAAATTCTTGCGTTAAGGCGCCGTGGGATTTCTTCTCAATCGTCCGATAACCGCCCTGCTTCGTTGCTTCTCTCCGGAATACGACTTCCCCGTTACTTTCCTCCCGGACTGCTTCTCCGCCCGCGTTATACCAAACCTCACGATACGGCTCGGCTTCCCGGTTATGGTAATAGGCCTCTTTATAACCCCCATCATCATTGTACTCAATCCGGGTGCAAAGTTCTCCATTTTTATCCCGGATTTCATAGACTCTTCCCAGAGAATCACATATTCCCCGAAACCTCACAAAGTCAACATTCTTTCCGTTATCCCATACAATTCTTCTGAGAATTGTGTGCCCGTATCGGTCATATTCGGATACTATTTCACTGAATACGGCTCCTTCATAGAAGGACCGGTCGAGCGTCTCATACCCATACTCATCATAGGAACGTTCATCCATAACCCGCAACTCATCCGAGTATTCATCGGTTTCTTCCACATATAAACGCTGATAACGCGCATCATATATCGCTGTCCCCGAAGAATTGAAGTATGTTTTCCTCCTCCGGCTTTCAAAGAACTGCGGGTCCGGATATGTGAGAATCGTGACGGCTTCTCCGTCCTGATACACGTACTCGACCGTGGTAATCTCACAAAACGGTCTACTCCGATCTGCATAATAGAAGCCGTTATATTCCACCCGGATGCACCTGCCGAGGTCGTCGTAGTCATACTTGCAGGTGCCGAGTCTCGAATCCGTTTCCTCAACAAGGAGCCAGATATAGCCGTCATAGTTTTGCTCTTCGGACACTTTCGAAGCCGACTTTTTCTTTGCAAATGAGTGAATCAGGAGAGCAATCTCCGTCACCAGCGCGACAGCGCATACAGACAGAATCACGACGATAAATGTGCGGCGTGACAGTCGGATTTTCCGCTTGGTTGTGTTCTTCCCCTCGTTCATAAATACCCCCTGTTAGTCTTCTCCTACATCCCGTCCTTCACGCACTGGTTTGCCGACAGCGCATTCAGAATCAGCCAGAAAATAAAAGAAAGATACACGACGAAGACCGGGCCGTTCAAATGTCCCATATACTCTACCGCATGTGTACTGTATTCGTAGTATTCCGTGGGCGTTTTAGATGCGGCCAAAAGAATAATCGCGTTGGCAATCACTTCGATTATTGCCGTGACGGAGAACCACTTGTAATACTTGAACTGCCGCTCTTTTTTCAACTTGAAAGCAAGATAGAAGCGCCACACATTCTCCGCAAGGAAGAACAAAATAACAAAAACCAGCAATGCAATCTTCACACGGAAGCCGGCCATGGTTTCCGCGTCCGCCAACGCATCTAAATGCGGTGTTGACGCTCCGTCAATTGTTCCGTGAATCGGGTTATAATGCTTCATCTCATAGACGTAATACGCGATGTTTTTGCATAGCCCGCCGATTCCGCTTAGGTTGACAAAAAGCAAAAACAGAAATGCAATTACCGAGCAGACTCTGACGTAGTATTTCATCTCTCATTCCTCTTTCCGGTCGTTTCCAGAGTATGCAGAACCATCTCTTTAACTCTATCAAAAAACAGCGAAAAAGGCAAGGATACTCTATGTCGTTGATTATGGTACTGAGATTCCGTGTTTCTTCGTTTGGTACCGCTTTTTCGCGGTCTCTTTGGTACTAAAAAAACATTTTGTCTTGTTTCGTACCATTTTTCCGAAACCGTTTTGGTACCAAAATTTCATTTTTCTTATTTGGTACCATTTTTTCGGAACCGTTTTGGTACTAAATAAGCAGCATCCCAGATTCAGTACCAAATATCCGGGAAAATGATGGTACTAAATCAATTCAAGCCCCAATATGGTACCACAGTTCCCGAATAAACCGGGCTTTCCGCCCTCCAAACACCCCAAAAAGACAAAAAAACCGCCGGTACAAACCGACGGTTTTCAAATTCAATTCGATTAAGCTTCCTGCGGGATAATCTCTTTCTTGTTGTAGCTTCCGCAAGCCTTGCAAACTCTGTGAGGCATCATCAATGCGCCGCACTTGCTGCACTTTACAAGATTGGGAGCAGTCATCTTCCAGTTTGCTCTTCTGCTGTCTCTTCTTGCTTTCGAATGTTTATTCTTAGGACAAATAGCACCCATGTCACTTACACCTCCCTTTAGACTATTCGTTCGAACTGTTCTGTCCGAAACGCGCATAGTGAAATTATAGCGAGTGAACCCCGGTTTGTCAACTGTTTTTTTACAATTCTAGCGGGTAAACTGCGACAGGAACAGCCATGCCTGCTCGCATGTGTGATGACGGCACTCGTGCCCCTGGCCGCTTATGGCTCCGAACACGGTACGCCATACGCCGTCCTCGCTCTCAAAGTAGTGAAGCGTCAGCGTACTGTCACGTTCCGGGTCGTAAATCTTCTCAATCCGGTCGCCGTCAATGCCCCATATCTTGTTCTTCCACTGTTCTCTTCCGTCAAATGTGACGTCGTATGCGGTCTTCAGATGATTCACGCCGAATACGTAACGCATGCGGTCCCAGCATTTCTCGGCCTGGAACGGAAGCTCCGGAAGAGGTGTAATCTCGCCGCCCGTATAGAAAATCGGAACCTGCCGGTCGCGGTTAATCTCACACGGCGCCTTCTGTCCGTACGAATTGTCGCCGACCTCGAACGTCGCGTCCATCGGCGCAAGTCCGGCGAACACTTCGGGGTATTCCTGACAGAGATCCCAGGATTTGCAGCCGCCCATCGAGAAACCGCTTGCGTAGATGCGGCTCCGGTCGATCGGGTAACGCTTGGCGAGACGGTCAATCAGTTCAATCATCTCGGTCGCGGTGCTGTTCAGGTGATTCTCAATCGCCACGAGCAGGAAATTGTAACGGTTCGCGACCTTGTACCAGGCGGACACGTTCGCGATATACATTGCCGAATCTCCGCCTCCGTGGAAGGCAAGCACCAGCGGAACAGGCCCGTTTTCGAATATTCTACTATTGTAGTACGCAACATATCCGACCTTGTGCTCTTTCGTGCCTTTGTCATCTCCCATATTGTCGGGCGAGGTCGGGAGCACTTCGTAGCTTTCTTCACGAACCATTCCCATCTCGGAGAGTACCGGCTCGTGTTCAAGGTTACCGCACCAGCGGCGGAATCTGCGGATAAAGGTATCAAAAAGCTCCGGATAATCGGCACGGTCTCTCACGAGAAGATTGGTTGTCTTCTCGGAAAGCGCCTTATTCACAGCATAGCCGTTACCGACGGAAATAACCGGAATGTCCGCGCGTTCCGGATCCGGCACGACGCTCAGATTCTCAAGCGTGCATACAGCCGGCGTAATTTCGCCCGGTCCCCACAGAAACTCGCCGTTTACGGTTTTAAGCAGGTTCTTCGCGATGTAGTCGGCCGACGCGCCGTAACCGAACAAAAACGTCCGGAAGATTGCTCCGCGGATAAAGAAGCCCGCCCACTCGCCGGTGAAGCGGTTCCGCATCGTCACGACGCCGTCCTTAAAGTACTGATGAATCTTCGAGTTCGCAATCAGCTCCTGAAAGAGCGATACGTCGGCGCCTGCCCAGCCGTCCGCAGCGGTCGGATAAACGAATACGACGCTTCCCGCGTAACGCTTCGCAATCGCCGCAAGTCCGTTCGCTTCGGCCCAGTCCGCAGCCTCTTCCGCAGTTTTCTCCTTCTCCTCGAAAACAAGCAGATACGGCGCTTCAAACCCATAGTTAATAATGTCATCCGGCAGATTGTTGTCCGGCACGTAAACCTTTACCCGGAACTTTTCAAACGCATCCGAACTCCAGATTCTTCCGCCCTCTTTCCGGACCTTAACGTCCGGCATAACATTCATAGCCATTGCATTTTCCTCCTCAAGTTTAAAAAACGGCAGGATTCCATAGAACCCTGCCGTGTATTGTCCCCGTAAACTATTTGCAAAGCGCAACCGTCTCGCGGCAGATTGCAAGCTCTTCGTTGGTCGGGATAACCATAACCTTTACCTTGGAATCGGGAGTCGAAATGATGACCTCCTCACCGCGGATGGCGTTCTTCGCGTCATCAATCTTCACACCGAGGAATCCGAAGTGCTCGCAGATTGCCTTACGAACCTTCTTGTCGTTCTCGCCGACACCTGCGGTAAATGCGATTGCGTCCACTCCGTTCATTGCAGCGGCATAAGCGCCTACGTACTTGGCTACGCGGTATACGAAGCCGTCGATGGCGTTCTTCGCAAGTTCATTGCCTTCGGTCGCGGCAGCGTCAAGGTCACGGAAATCGGACGAAACGCCGGACATGCCGAATACGCCGGATTTCTTGTTGAGCACGTTCATGATGCCCGCAAGGTCAAGCTTTTCCTTGCCTGCGATGAACTCCATGATAGCCGGATCGATGTCGCCGGAACGGGTGCCCATGATCAAACCTTCGAGAGGGGTGAGACCCATCGAGGTGTCAACGGACTTACCGTCCTTAACGGCACTGATGGAAGCGCCGTTGCCGAGGTGGCATACGATAACCTTACTGTTGTTCGGATCAAGCTTTGCGATGTCAATCGCGCGCTTACTTACGTAGCTGTGGCTGGTTCCGTGGAAGCCGTAACGGCGAACCTTGTACTTCTCATAGTACTCGTAAGGGATACCGTAGAGGTAAGCTTCCTTCGGCATCGTCTGATGGAATGCGGTATCGAATACGGCAACCTCCGGTACGCCGGGCATCAGCTTTCTGCAGGCGTTGATACCGATGAGGTTTGCGGGGTTGTGAAGTGGAGCAAGGTCGCTGCACTCTTCGATGCCCTTGATAACGTTCTCATCAATGATAACGGAAGTCGTGAACTTCTCGCCGCCGTGTACGACACGGTGTCCTACGGCGCCGATCTCGGAGAGATCCTTGATTACGCCGTACTTGGGATTCGTAAGAGCAGCAAGCACGTTCTGGATTGCTACTTCGTGGTTCGGAAGCGGATCCTCAAGAACTACCTTCTCGCCGCCGGCGGGGGTGTGCTTCAGGCGTCCGTCAATACCGATACGCTCGCAAAGACCTACGGCAAGTGCCTGCTCGGTCTCGGAGTCAATCAGCTGATACTTCAGGGAGCTGCTTCCGCAGTTGATAACTAATACTTTCATGTTTCCTCCTAAACTGAAACGGCAGGCGGCACATGGTCGCCCGCCGAATAAGATTCTTATGAATTACTTGCCGATTGCCTGAACAGCCGTGATGGCAACTACGCCTACGATATCCTCGGCGATGCAGCCGCGGGACAGGTCGTTGATCGGAGCAGCGATACCCTGGGTGATAGGGCCGTAAGCTTCTGCCTTGGCAAGTCTCTGAACGAGCTTGTAACCGATGTTGCCGGCGTCAAGGTCAGGGAATACAAGAACGTTCGCCTGTCCGGCAACGTTGCTGCCCGGAGCCTTGGAAGCGCCTACGGAAGGAACCATAGCGGCGTCAG
>CAMZEW010000004.1:0-32428 GCA_947305875.1 uncultured Lachnoclostridium sp. | reverse complement strand
GTAGAGCACTTGACTTTTAATCAAGGTGTCGCGGGTTCGAATCCCGCGTGCTTCAGGAAAAGAGCAAAATCCTTGCAAAGCCTTATTCATTTATCGTTTTGCAAGGATTTTGTGTTATCCGGCGGCAGTCCGGTAACGGAAAGGGGAAGAAATGAAAAAGCATTTATGGATCGGGTTGGGGCTTTTTGCGGCATTCGTTCTGTTTACGGTGCTTGTGGCGTTCGTTAACGTGAAGCCGATCGGAAGGCAGGGGACGGACGTCGGGTTTGCGGACTGGAACGAGCGCTTCGATACCGCGACCGGAGAGCACGACAAGCTGTATTCCCTGACGGAGAAGGCGGGCTATCTTGCCGTGATTCCGGTACTTTCGTTCGCCTGTATCGGACTTCTTCAGCTGATTCGCAGAAAATCGCTCCGTAAAGTGGATCCGGACATTCTTCTGATGGGCGGACTTTACGTCGCGCTCGGGATATGTTATGTTTTATTTGAACAACTCGTGATTAACTACCGGCCGCCTTACGGAAACGAGACGGAGCTCGAGGCCTCGTATCCGTCGTCCCACACTGTTCTTCTGGTTGCGGTAATGGCGACGGCAGTGATGCAGATTCGAGTACGCGTTAAGACAAATGCCACACGCCTTGTCCTTTCGCTCCTGTGCATCCTGACCGCTCTGTTTGTCATCTGCGGGCGGGCCGTCTGCGGCGTGCACTGGCTTACGGACATCTGCGGCGGGTTATTGCTCGCAGGGGCATTGAGCTGGCTGTATTATGCGTTCGCATTTGCCGGAAAGGAATATCCCGACACGCCGTATACGAGGCGTGCGACGGAATGCGTCTACGCGGGGCCGGAAGATCCTTATATGATAGACGTCTACGCGGGGCCGGCGGAACCGGATCCGGAGGAGGAAAGGAGCTAGGAAGCAATGGGGTTATGTTTGCATGTTGAATTCAACGGGGAATGGGTTCTTAAGCGGCGCGATGACGAGCTGCTTCCCGTTGACGCGCTCAAAAAAAAGATTCTTGAGAAGAACAAGGACTGCAGGATTCTTCGGGAATCCCTGACGGAGCTGGTTGTAGCGTCCGGCGAGAGCGGAAGCATTACGACACCGGATGAGGTGTGGGAATATGTGCGCGAACGGTATCCGAAAGAAACGGGCGACGACCTGACGATTCTCGTGAATCAGAACGGGATTGATAAGTATTGCTGCGGAAGCGTGTGCGATGCCTATATGACCGAATGCAACGAGAACGGCGAAGAAGACGAGGCGCTTACGGTTCAGAAGGCGATTGCGGCACTTCACGGCTGGGACGACTTCAAGAAAATCTGCTGGGAAATCGTGGATATCGCCCCGCAGATCCGGAAACACCATACATTTGACAGTTTTCTGTTTCAGAATTATCTGTTCTCGGTCAACGACGGGTGGGGACTTACGACCGCATTACGGTTAATGGCGGCGCTGATTGAGGATCTTTCCCTCATGACATTTTCCGGAAGCAAAAGCCCGGTGGAACTGCGTCTTGTGACGAAGTCCGAGCCCGGCAAATACACGCTTGCGGAAGCAATGGATCTGCTGCGCGGAGACGAAGAGAAGAACCGTCTTGTGTGCCTCGATATCAGTGAATTCATGGAACGTTCGCGGCAGGACGAGATGAAGCGGTTCCTGATTGATCTCGTAGGACTTCAGGAGCAGTATATCTTCGCTTTCCGGATTCCTTTCGTGGAGCCGGAGGCACTCCGGTCGATTGAGCAGATGATTTCCGATGTCCTGTTCACGCGCGTCATAAGTGTCCCGCCGATCAGCGACGAAGAGCTTTGGATCTGCGCGCAGGAACAGCTCGCGCTTTACGGATTCACGCTTTCGGACGCAGCGAAGAAGGTATTTTTTGAGCGCGTCAGCGAAGAGAAGAGCGACGGGCGGTTCTACGGAATGCAGACCGTTAAGAAGCTTGTCTGCGAGATGCTCTGGCTGAAGCATAAAGCGGACGCAAAGGCAATCGACGACAGCGAAGGCACGGCAGAACCGACGACGGTAATCTGCAGTGCGGATATCAGCGACCTTTCCGAGAATTACGAGGTCACAAGAAAGAAGGGCTTCGAGGAGCTCTCCGAGATGGTCGGCATGGAAGAAATCAAGGAGCGTCTTACGGAAATCGTTTCGCAGGTGAAGCTCGCGATGGCCAACGACAATATGGACAAGCCCTGTCTGCATATGCGTTTCGTCGGCGCACCGGGAACCGGCAAGACAACGGTAGCGCGGATTGTGGGACGGATTTTCGCCGAGGAGGGAATTCTCCGGAACGGCTATTTCTTTGAACATACCGCAAGAGATTTGTGCGGCGAATACATCGGACAGACGGCGCCGAAGACTGCTGCCATATGCCGTGACGCTTACGGATCGGTGCTTTTCATCGATGAGGCGTATGCGCTCTACGGCGGAGACGAACGCGGCAACGACTACGGCAAAGAAGCCCTGACGACGCTTGTTTCCGAGATGGAAAACCATCGGAACGACATGGTTGTCATTATGGCCGGATACAAGGAAGACATGGACAAACTGATGGAAGGCAACGCCGGCCTCAGAAGCCGCATGCCGTTCATGTTAGAGTTTAAGAGTTATACGAGAGAGCAGTTGCTGCAGATTTTCCTGCACCTCGTGAAGAAGCATTTTCCGTATGAGGAATCGCTTGAAAAGGCGGCGAAGGAATACTTCGACAATCTTGACCAGCGGTACATGGATTCGCTTGATTTCTCAAACGCGCGCTTCGTCCGCAACCTTTACGAACGCACCTGGTCCAAGGCGGCGGTCCGCATGCAGATGGCCGGAGAATCGGAAATCTGCCTGAAGGGCGAGGATTTCGTTACGGCGTCCGCCGACCGCGAATTCTCGGAGAAATTGATGATCCGAAAGAGCATCGGATTCTGATCGGGGGAAGGAGAAGCCTATGGCAGCCGAGGAAAATGTGATGAGAATGTTCGAAACCGTCTGCGCGGCAATTGCCGAGGACGGGCTTCGGTTTGAACGGAATGACGCCAAGCGCGTGGTCGAGTTTAAGCTTGCCGCGACTCCGTTTCCGGTCGCTTACCGTATCGCGGTGCGTTCCGCAAACCGGACCGTATCGTTCTTTTCGGAGCTTCCGTTCCGCGTCCCGAAGGAGCGGGCAGAGTGGTTCGCGATGCGTCTTTCCAAACTGGTTTTTGAAAATCTGTATGTCGGCACGTTCGATTTCAATCCGGAGAACGGTTTGATTGTGTTCCGGGCCGAGATTATGTATCAGGAATCCCTGATTTCGAAGCAGACCATCCAGCTGATGAAGAATATCGTTTACGATACCGTCACGAAGCATACCGAGGCAATCTTCCGGTATTCCCGCGGCGAGGAGTAAGCGATGTCTATTGCCTTTCCCGTCAGGAAGGGCTATAATGAGAGAAAGACCTGGTTGGGAGGCAGACGGCGTGAAGATTGAATTTCTCGGAGCGGCTCATGAAGTGACCGGTTCCGCAACGCTTGTGACGACGGACCGATACAAGATCCTCGTCGATTACGGTTTAGAGCAGGGCAACAACATCTATGATAACGTGGATTTTCCGGTAGCACCGGGCGAGATTGACTGCGTTTTACTGACGCATGCGCACATCGACCATTCGGGCCGGCTTCCGGTGCTGGTCGCGCGGGGATACTCGGGGCCTATTTATGCTACGGTTGCCACGAAACGGCTGTGCCGCATCATGCTTCTTGATTCCGCTCACATTCAGGAACAGGAAGCAGAGTGGAAGAACCGGAAGAGCAAGCGTGCCGGCGCGGACGAGGTTGTGCCGCTTTATACGACCAATGATGCAAATGCCACGATCGCCCTTTTAGAGGAGAACGAATACGATACCGAACGGGAGATTCTTCCCGGTGTGAAGATCTGTTTCCGCGACGCCGGACACCTTCTCGGGTCCGCGAGCATCGAAGTGACGATTACCGAGGGAGCGGAAACGAGAAAGATCACATTTTCCGGCGATCTCGGAAATGTGGACCGCCCGTTACTCAGAAATTACGAGCTGCCGACGCCGACCGATTATCTCGTTATCGAGTCGACCTACGGCGGACGGAAGCATCCGGAGCGGAAGGATTACTTTACGCAGCTTGCGCAGATTATTCAGGAGACGTTTGACCGCGGCGGAAACGTTGTGATTCCGGCATTTGCGGTCGGCAGAACGCAGGAGCTTCTGTATCTGATCCGCGAGATCAAGGACAAGGGACTTGTCACCGGGCACGGCGATTTCCAGGTATGGGTCGACAGCCCGCTGGCCGTCGAAGCGACCAACGTATACAGCACGGATATTCTTTCCTATTGCGACGAGGAAACCGCGGACCTGCTCCGAAACGGCATCAATCCGATTCGTTTCCCGGGACTTCGGACCTCGATCACGAGCGAGGATTCCAAGTGGATCAACGCCGACCCGACGCCGAAGGTAATCCTTTCGGCGAGCGGCATGTGTGAGGCGGGCCGTATCCGGCACCATCTGAAGCACAACCTCTGGAGGCCGGAGTGTACGATTCTCTTCGTCGGATACCAGGCGGAAGGAACGCTCGGCAACGCGCTTCTTAACGGCATTGATTCCGTCAAGCTCTTCGGCGAGGAAATCACCGTCAAGGCGCACATTCAGCAGATGGACGGCATCAGCGGACATTCCGATGAGCCGCTGCTTCTGAGCTGGCTTTCGGCGCTTAAAGATAACCCGCCGATTAAGGTTTTCGTAAACCACGGCGCGGACGAAGTGACCGACCTGTTTGCGCAGACCATCCGCGAAGTGTTCGGCTGGGATGCCGAGGCGCCGTATTCCGGCGGGATCTACAATCTCGGAAGCCATGTCCGCTGCGAGGATCCGGGCAACACGGAACGCATTCCCGAACGGACGCAGAAACAGGCATCCGCGAAGGCGAACAGCGTCTTCGAGCGGCTTCTTATGGCAGGCCGCCGCCTGATGTCCGTCATCGAGCATAACCGCGGAGGCACGAACAAGGATCTCGGAAAGTTCGCGGACCAGATTGACGCATTATCAAACAAATGGGACAGATAAACAACACCCCTTCAACCGGGCTGGCTGAAGGGGTGATTTTGTATGGTTTAATCCACGCGGAATTCCGCGAGTTTCAGGGCTTTGTTCCGTTCCTGCACCATGCCGACGCTCCAGGCGTTGACGAACAGCAGAAGCGGATTGTCCTTGAGGTCTTTGATTCGTTTCATGTCGCTCGTTCCGACAATCCTGTCGACCGGGCACTCCTCAGGGTTCAGCACCCAGCGGATGTGCTCGTAAGGAAGAGGCTCGAGCTTGATTTCCACGTTGTATTCGCTCTGCAGGCGGAACTGCAGAACATCGAACTGCAGCGTTCCGACAACGCCGACAATGATCTCCTCCATGCCGGTGTTGAATTCCTGAAAGATCTGAATCGCACCTTCCTGGGCAATCTGCGTAACGCCTTTCATAAACTGCTTCCGCTTCATCGTGTCCATCTGCCGAACCCGTGCGAAATGCTCGGGGGCAAATGTGGGGATGCCTTCGAAGCGGAACTTTTCGTTCGAGGAGCAAAGCGTATCGCCGATTGAGAAGATGCCGGGGTCGAACACGCCGATAATATCGCCTGCGTAGGCCTCTTCAACGATGTGCCTCTCGTCGGCCATCATCTGCGTCGACTGCGAAAGCTTCACCTTCCGTCCGCCCTGCACATGGTTGACCTCCATGCCGGCCTCATACTGACCGGAGCAGATGCGCATAAACGCGATACGGTCGCGGTGCGCCTTGTTCATATTGGCCTGAATCTTAAAGACAAATGCAGAGAAATCGGGACGGAACGGGTCGATTACACCCTGATCGGACATCCGCGGAAGCGGCGAACTCGTCATCGAAAGAAAATGCTTCAGGAATGTCTCCACGCCGAAATTCGTAAGCGCGGAACCGAAGAAGACGGGCGAAAGCTCGCCGGCATTCACGAGTTCCTGGTCAAACTCTGCGCTCGCACCGTCAAGAAGCTCGATGTCTTCCTGAAGCTTGTCATAGAAATCATAGCCGATGCGGTCTTTCAGTTCCGGGGAATCGGATGCCATATACTCGGTCGCGACTTCCTTCTGGCCGTTCATTGCGGCCGTGAAGAGCGCGACTTCCTTGGTGTTCCGGTCGTAAACACCTTTGAAGCTCTTGCCGGAACCGATCGGCCAGTTAATCGGGCAGGTGGCGATTCCGAGCACGTTCTCGATGTCGCTCATCAGCTCGTAAGGGTCGTTCGCCTCGCGGTCCATCTTGTTGATAAAAGTGAAAATCGGAATATGACGCATCACGCAGACCTTAAACAGCTTGATTGTCTGGCGCTCCACGCCCTTTGATGCATCAATGACCATGACCGCCGAGTCGGCCGCCATCAGCGTGCGGTACGTGTCTTCCGAGAAATCCTCGTGGCCCGGCGTATCCAGAATATTGATGCAGTAATTGTCATAGTTGAACTGGAGAACGGACGAAGTAACGGAAATACCACGCTCCTTCTCAATCTCCATCCAGTCGGAAACCGCGTGACGGGCGGTCTTCCGGCCCTTGACGGAACCGGCCAGGTTGATTGCTCCGCCGTACAGAAGAAACTTCTCGGTCAGAGTCGTCTTACCTGCGTCCGGGTGCGAAATGATGGCAAAGGTCCGTCTCTTTTTAACATTTTCCTCAAAAACTGACATTGCGGATTCCTTCTTTGGATATTTTAAAACAGCCGAACACAAGAGTAACACACCGGCGGGCGGATTTCAAGTGATTTTCGTCTTTCCTTCGGCGGGAACTTATGCTATAATGGTGCAGGTCATCGCGAGAAATGACAAGGAGCAGCTTATGGCAGGAATGTTATACTTGTGTGCTACGCCGATCGGAAACCTGGAGGATATTACCTACCGGGTTCTTCGCGTGCTCAAAGAGGCGGATCTGATTGCCGCAGAGGACACAAGAAACAGCATCAAGCTTTTGAATCATTTCGACATTCACACGCCGATGACGAGCTATCACGAGTATAACAAAATCGAAAAAGGACATGCGCTGATCGAGAAGCTGTTAAGCGGGCAGAGCATCGCGTTGATTACCGATGCGGGAATGCCCGGAATCAGTGACCCGGGCGAGGAACTTGTGCGGATGGCGTACGAGGCGGGGGTTCCCGTGACGGTGCTTCCCGGCGCCTGCGCCTGCGTGACCGCGCTGACGCTTTCGGGCCTTCCGACGAGAAGATTCTCGTTCGAAGCGTTCCTTCCGACCGAGAAGAAGGAACGGAAGGCCGCGCTCGAAGCGGTCCGTACCGAACAGCGAACCATCGTCCTTTATGAGGCGCCGCACCGGCTTTTGAGAACGCTTACGGAACTAAGCGAAACGCTCGGCGGCGACCGGCGTATCAGCGTGCTTCGGGAACTGACCAAGAAGCATGAAAGCCGGTTCTTCGGAACGCTTTCGGAGGCGGTTTTGCATTATACGGAGGAGGAGCCGAAAGGCGAATGTGTCCTTGTGCTTGAGGGGCGGCCCGAAGAGGAAATCCGGGCGGAGCAGGCAGAGGCGTGGGGAGAGCTCTCTTTGGAGGAGCATGTGGCAAAATACGAAGCGGAAGGGATGGACCGCAAGGAAGCGATGAAGACGGTCGCAAAGGAGCGGGGCATCTCGAAACGCGATGTATATCAGGAATTATTAAAGACAGACGGGAAGTGAGTTTTTTTGGACGAAGAAAAGATTTTGGAAGAGCCGGTTCCTGAGAAGAATGAGCCGGAGAAACAGCCTTCCGAAACAAAAGGAAAAAAGATAGCAAGAATCATTTTTCTGCTGCTCGGAAACGCATCGCTGATTGCAGGCGTATGGCAGATGATTCTTTTCAACGGCGTGTCGGTTGCGGCGATGGTTTTCCAGCTGATGGTTCCGATGGAAGGAGCGGACGGCGGAAATTTCATTTCGCTGAATATCGCGATGGCAGTCGGGCTTCCGATTCTGACCATACTCGAGCTCTGGTTCGGCAACTGGTGGCGCCGGAAGACGACCAAACCGAAGTTCCTCTGGAAGCGTAAAGTGCTTACCGCAGGACTCTGGTTCGCGCTTGTTGCAATCGTCGTGCTTGCCAGGATGCGGGTATTCTCGTACTTATGGCTGCTGGCACATCCGTCGACGCTCTACGAAGAAAACTATGTTGCGGTCGACATGGATAAAATCACGGCGCCCGAGGAAAAACGGAATCTCATCTACATCTATATGGAATCGATGGAGATTACGTACGCGGACAGAAAGAGCGGCGGAATCGCCGACGAAAACCGGATACCATTCATGACGAAGCTCGCATGTGAGACCGGCGAGAATTTCTCGGCGGACGGCAAGCTGAACGGGTTAAATCCGGTGGAAGGCGCCGTCTGGACGTGCGGCTCGCTCGTGTCGCAGACAAGCGGAGTTCCGCTGATTATTCCGATTGGCGACAACGGAATGTGGCGATATAAGGAATTCCTGCCCGGACTTGTTACCATCGGACAGGTGCTTGATCATTTCGGATATCAGCAGGTTTATCTGCAGGGCTCGAAGATTGAATTTGCCGGGACAGACCGGTATCTTGAAAGCCACGGAAACTATCAGATCCGCGATTACAATTATTTCAACAAAAACCACCGGCTTCCGAATGACGATTATTATGTCTGGTGGGGGTTCGAGGATTTCCGCCTGTATGAGTTCGCAAAGGAAGAGATTCTCCGGGTTGCGGCGGACGATGTGCCATTTGCCGTAACGATGATGACAATCGATACGCATTTCACCGGCGGATACGTCTGTCCGTACTGCGGCAACCACTACAAGAACAGCTACGATAACGTAATCAGCTGTGCGGACCGGCAGCTTGAGGAATTCCTGAACTGGCTTTCCGAGCAGGATTTCTATGAAAACACGACCGTCGTCATTGTCGGAGACCATCCGACGATGGACAGCATGTATTACCGCGACCTTGCGAAGGGCAAGGGGGACTACAACCGGAAGGCGTACACCGTGATTCTGAACAGCGCCGTTTCGTATACGCTCGGGAAGAACCGGGAGTATTGCGCCGTTGACATGTTCCCGACGACGCTTGCCGCGATGGGCTTTAAGATTGAAGGAAACCGCCTCGGCCTCGGCGTCAATTTGTATTCCGAAGAGGAAACGCTGATGGAACGGTTCGGGCTTAAGAAACTGAATAAAGAGCTGTTAAAGCATTCGCGTTATTACCGGAAGCATTTTATCGAAGGCAAATGAGAAAGAGCACGGAACTTTCCGAAAGGAAGTCCCGTGCCTTTTGTTTTTAAGCCATGAAATTTCTGTGAGGAATCGGGTCGGATTTCTTGCATTGTGAGGGGCGATATGGTATTATGCCAATAGGTATGCGCCCGTGAATGCGGACGCTGCGCTCCTGCGCGCCGCCCGAGTCTTTACGGGCCTATGCAGGAATCCATTATCCAATTATCCCGGAGGAATCGAAAATGAGCAAATCTATCGACACGATGTCTGTGAATGCCATCCGTGTTCTGGCAGCAGACGCAATCCAGAAAGCAAAATCCGGTCATCCCGGCCTGCCCCTCGGCTCCGCTGCAGTAGCCTATGAGCTTTGGGCAAAACACATGAAACACAATCCGAAGAACCCCGACTGGGCGAACCGCGACCGGTTCATCCTTTCCGGCGGACATGGTTCAACGCTTTTATATTCCCTCCTTCATCTGTTCGGCTACGGCCTTACCAAGGAGGACATGATGCAGTTCCGTCAGGACGGTTCCCTGACTCCCGGACATCCCGAGTACCGTCACACCAAGGGTGTTGAGGCGACCACGGGCCCGCTCGGCGCAGGCATGGGCATGGCAGTCGGCATGGCAATGGCTGAAGCACATCTTGCCGCGAAGTTCAACAAGGAAGGTTATCCGGTTGTTGACCATTATACCTACGTGCTCGGCGGCGACGGCTGCATGATGGAAGGCGTTACCTACGAGGCAATGTCCCTTGCAGGCACGCTCGGTCTTTCAAAGCTGATTGTTTTCTATGACAGCAACAAGATCAGCATCGAAGGCTGCACTGACATCGCATTTACCGAGAATGTTCAGGCACGTTTCCAGGCAATGGGATTCCAGACGCTTGTTGTTGAGGACGGTAACGACCTTGACGCCATCGGCGCTGCAATCGAAGCAGCGAAGGCTGAAAAGACGAAGCCTTCCATGATTACCGTGAAGACGCAGATCGGTTACGGCTGCCCCGCGAAGCAGGGCAAGGCAAGCGCACACGGCGAGCCTCTCGGAGAAGAGAACGTAGCCGCCATGAAGGACTTCCTCGGCTGGCCTTCGCAGGAAGCTTTCTTCGTACCGGATGAAGTATATGCAAACTATAAGGCAATTGCGGACGGTCTTGCAAAGGACGAGGACGCATGGAACAAGCTGTTCGCAGATTACTGCGCGAAGTTCCCGGAGATGAAGAAGGCCTGGGACGACGAGTTCAATATGGACATCGCGAAGGATCTCATCGATGACGCAGAGTACTGGGCTTACGAAGAGAAGGCAGACGCTACGAGAAATCTCGGCGGCTGGGCTCTCAACAAGCTTAAGAACAAGGTTCCGAACCTGATCGGCGGTTCCGCTGACCTCGCTCCGTCCAACAAGACGGCGATGAAGGAGATCGCAGACTTCAGCAAGGACGATTACAGCGGACGCAACCTGCACTTCGGTGTTCGTGAGTTCGCAATGGCAGCGATCAGCAACGGTCTCACGCTCCACGGCCTCCGCGCTTACTGCGCAACGTTCTTCGTATTCAGCGATTACGTAAAGCCGATGGCAAGACTTTCCGCTTTGATGCGCATCCCGACCACGTTCGTTCTGACGCACGACAGTATCGGCGTCGGCGAAGACGGACCTACGCATGAGCCGATTGAGCAGCTTGCAATGCTTCGTTCCCTGCCGAACTTCCATGTATTCCGTCCGGCAGATGCGACCGAGACGCTTGCCGCATGGTACAGCGCCGTAACGAGCAAGGAAACTCCTACCGCTTTGGTTCTTACGAGACAGAATCTGCCGCAGCTTGCAGGTTCCTCGAAGGAAGCCCTGAAGGGCGGTTACATTATTGAGGATTCCGCGAAGGAAATCCCGGATGCAATCATTATCGCAAGCGGTTCCGAAGTTAGCATCTCCCTTGAGGCGAAGGCTCTTCTTGCCGCAGACGGTCTTGATGTCCGCGTTGTCAGCATGCCTTGTATGGATATCTTCGAGGAGCAGAGCGACGAGTACAAGGAAAGCGTTCTTCCGAATGCCGTACGTGCCCGCGTTGCCGTAGAAGCTCTGAGCGATTTCGGATGGGGCAAGTATGTCGGCCTCGACGGCGGTTATGTAACGATGCACGGTTTCGGCGCCAGCGCGCCGGCCGGTATCCTGTTCAAGAAGTTCGGTTTCACCGCGGACAATGTTGCGGCAACCGTTAAGGATGTAATCTGTAAGTAATACGGTTTTGGTTTCCTGCCGGTGCCTTCGGGCACCGGCGGGGTGTTGTGAAGGGACTTTGGGAGAATGAAGTTACGTAGAATTACGGCAATCGGACTGGTATGTGCGACGGTATTATCCTGTACCGCCTGCGGACGCCTTGTTTCGAAACCTAAGAAGGGCGATTCGGTCGCGCCGACGCTTAACACGGCCGCTTTGACAACGGAGCAGAAGCTTCTGGAAACCGGTGTATGTAAGGCGGTTGCGTCAACGGAGCCTTCCCGTTTCGGCTTTCAGACGCATCTCAGTGTAAATGATATGCTTGTGGACGGGTATTACCGTCAGGACGAGATTCATTTTGAAGGAAAGAGTTACGCGGGCGTGCGCGGAGTCGTCACATTTCGCGGAGATAACTACCGCTCGGGCGGCGCGTACGGCGTGGCCAACATGACTTCCTTCAAGATGTACAAAACGTGGAGCATCGATACGGGTTCACTGAAGAAGACAGTCAAGAAGGGCGAGTGGACCGGAAGCGGATGGACCGGACAGCCTCTTATCATCCAGTGGGATGAAGAGACGAAGAAGGCGATGAATATCTACGACTCGAAGAAGAAGAAAGAAGGGCTCACGGAAGTCATCTACGCGACGATGGACGGGAACATCTACTTCCTTGACCTCGACGACGGAACCGCGACGCGCGACAAGATCAGCCTTGGATTCCCGATTAAAGGAACCGGATCCCTTTATCCGAACGGCACGCCGCTTTACGTGGTCGGCGCCGGAGACGATATGGGAAAGAAGGCCGCCCGCACATTTATCGTAAGTCTTGTGACCGGAGAGGTCATCTATGAGTACGGTGCGGAGGATCCTTTCTCACTAAGAAAAGACAACGACAATTTCTGCGCGTTCGACTCCTCGCCGCTGTTTGATGTGGAAACCGACACGTTGATTCAGCCGGGAGAGAACGGTATTCTGTATACGACGAAACTGAATACGACCTGGGACGGCAGGGTGCTCACGATTGAACCCGGTGAGATTGTCAAATGGAACTACACGACCAACCGTACCGGGGAAGACACGTACTGGCTCGGCATGGAGTCCTCCGCGTGCATCTATGACCATTATCTCTATGTATGCGATAACAGCGGAGATCTGATGTGCATTGACATCAACACGATGGAGCTGATCTGGTCCCAGGACATTGTGGACGACAGCAATGCGTCTCCGGTTTTGGAGGTGGATCCTTCGACCGGGACTGCATACATCTATGTTTCCACTTCGCTGCACTGGACGCAGAACAAGAAGAAAACCGGCGACATTCCGATCTTCAAGATCAACGCGGCAACCGGCGAGATTATGTGGAAGCGCTCCTATGAGTGCAAGACCGTGGACGGTATCTCGGGCGGCGTTCAGGCAACAGCCTGCCTCGGCGAGAATAACCTGAGCGGACTTGTATACTTCAATATCGCCCGTACCGGCGGCAAGAAACACGGAAAGCTCGTTGCCATCGACAAGAAGACCGGCGGCGAAGTATGGAGCGTCGACTTAAAGTATTACAGCTGGTCAAGCCCCGTGGCGGTTTATGCAAGCAACGGCGACGGTTATATCATCCTTTGCGACTCGGACGGCAACATGCATCTTTTGGACGGCAAGACCGGCATTGTAAAGGATACGATTAACCTCGGAAAGAATATCGAAGCGACGCCGGCGGTATTCAACAACATGATTGTTGTCGGCACGCGCGGTAAGAAGATTTACGGAATCACACTGAAATAAAACGTTTAACGGGAACGGAGAGACCTGTTCCCGTTACTTTTTAAGGAGAACCATATGGACAAAGACGGAAGCAACCTGCCGATGCGCCTTTTGTACGGAAACGCAGCGGGGCGTGCGGTAATCAAGGCAATGCTTTTCCTTCAGGTGCCGAAGGCGATGGCATGGTATCTGCGGACGCCTTTTTCGAAAGGGATGATCCGGCGCTATATCCGGAAGTATAACATCAGTATGAAAGGGTATCCGCGGGTCGGGTATCGCTCCTTTTCGGATTTCTTCGAACGCCGGAAGAAAAAGAATGATTTTGATGCGGATTCGAACCATTTCATCAGTCCGTGCGACAGCATGTTAAGCGTATATCCCGTGACGGACGGCGGTGTGTTCCCGGTAAAGGGCTCGGAATACCGGCTTTGCGATTTAATCGGAGATGCGGAGCTTGCGGAGTGTTTCCGCGGCGGGCTAGGACTTATATTCCGGCTCGCGCCGAATGATTATCATCACTACGCGGTAATCGATGACGGATATATGCACGAGCATCATTTCATCGAGGGCAAGCTTCACAGCGTGCAGCCGATTGCCTGTGAGAACGTTCCCGTGTACCGCCTGAACCGGCGGTGCTGGACGCTCCTTTCGACCGAGCATTTCGGACCGGTTGTTCAGATTGAAGTCGGAGCGCTTGCAGTAGGCGGAATTGTGAATGAACTGGAGAATACAGAAGTGAAACGCGGCGAAACGATGGGACATTTCTCGCTGTGTGGATCCACCATCGTCGTATTTGTCGCAAAAGATCAAATGAAACTTCTTCCTGAGATTGAAAAGAGTATCGGCACCGGGCAGGAACAAAAGGTTCAGCTCGGAGAGTGCATCGGAACGAAAATTAACGGATAACCAAATAAAAAACAAGCGCCGGGCGCGCCCGGAGGAGGATTTCGAAGGATTGAGCTCCTGAGAGATTCTCTTGCCGAGGCAGCCCGGCGCTTTATGTATAACACGGCAGAAAAATACCCCTGAGGAAATATAACCTCAGGGGTATCTGCGTTCAAAGGGTTTACTCGCCGAGAGCCTGCTTCAGGTCTGCAATCAGATCGTCGACGTTCTCGATACCGACCGAAAGACGAATCAGGTCGGGAGCAACGCCTGCCTCGATGAGCTGTTCATCGGTCAGCTGACGGTGCGTGTGGCTTGCCGGATGCAGTAGACAGGTTCTTGCGTCCGCAACGTGCGTAGCAATCGTAGCGAGCTTCAGCTTATCCATGAAATCGATGGAAGCCTGACGGCCGCCCTTGATGGCAAATGCGATAACGCCGCAGGTTCCCTTCGGGCAGTACTTCTTGGCGAGATCATGATACTCGTCGCCTTCGAGATCTGCGTAATGAACCCATGCAACCTTGTCGCTCTGCTTTAAGAATTTCGCAACCGCGAGTGCGTTCGAGCAATGGCGCTCCATGCGAAGCGCGAGGCTCTCAAGACCGAGGTTTACATAGAAAGCGTTCTGAGGAGACTGGATGGAGCCGAAGTCTCTCATCAACTGGCTCGTAGCCTTGGTGATGTATGCGGCCTTACCGAACTTCGTCGTGTAGGTGAGGCCGTGGTAGGACTCATCGGGGGTGGTCAGGCCGGGGAAACGCTCCGCATTAGCATCCCAGTCGAAGTTACCGCTGTCGATGATTGCGCCTCCGACGGAAACGCCGTGGCCGTCAATGTATTTCGTGGTGGAATGGGTAACGATGTCGCAGCCCCACTCAATCGGGCGGCAGTTAACCGGAGTCGCAAAGGTGTTGTCGATGATGAGCGGCATGCCGTGCTTGTGAGCAAGCTTTGCGAAACGCTCGATGTCATAAACCTGTACGGTCGGGTTCGTAATGGTCTCACCGAAGAAGCACTTCGTGTTGGGCTTGATGAGGGCTTCAATCTCTTCATCGGTCATGGACTGGTTATAGAAAATGCACTCGATGCCCATCTTCTTCATCGTCGTTCCGAAAAGGTTGTAGGTACCGCCGTAAATGGTCTCGCTCGCAAGGAAGCTGTCGCCGCACTCGCAGATATTGAAAACCGCGAAGAAGTTGGCAGCCTGACCCGAAGAGGTCAGCATTCCGGCAAATCCGCCTTCCATAGCGGTCAGCTTTGCAGCAACATAATCATTGGTCGGATTCTGCAGGCGGGTGTAGAAGTATCCGCTTGCCTCCAGGTCAAACAGCTTGCCCATGGCATCGCTCGTGTCGTATTTAAATGTGGTACTCTGGTAAATCGGCACCTGTCTGGGTTCGCCCTGACCGGGTTTCCATCCTTCGTGAATAGCTTTCGTCTCAATCTTTGACATGGTATTCCCTCCCTGAAAAATTCGATTAAAACTAATCTATCACACCCCTTGTTTTTTTGCAACCGAAAGATTCTTCGCCCGGATTCAATTAACGGCCGGGTCTGATGCCGAAGGGAGACCTCAAACCAAGCCGAATTGGTTTTCGGACAAAAAAGGGTCCTCCGCGCGGCCGGAGGGGCGGTGCAAACCAATTCAGCCCGGTTCTGCACTGCCCCTGCCGGTCCGGGAGGCCCCGGCAGGGTACTTAATCTATAAGAGACTATTCGGTGATGGTCTCGGTTACGTCTTTGACGGTTTCCTTGTCGGTGACGATGGTCGCACCTTCGAGGCCGGTCACGTTGATGTTGCGGTTTACCTTGGCATCGTAGGACTCGGCGTTGATGATGTTGGCAAGATCGATGCCGGTGGCCTGCTTCATGGACTCGAAAACCTTGGCCATGACAACCGGAACGTTGCCGGCAACCTGGTCAACGCCGTTCGCGCCGCCTTCGCCGCCGCCGATAATCGTAATCTTGTCAATCTGCTGAAGCGGAGCAGCAACCTGAGCGGCAATCTCGGGGAGAACCCGGATCATCATCTCGGCTACGGCTGCCTTATTGTACTTCGCGTACGCTTCGGCCTTCTTCTCCATCGCCTGTGCTTCGGCAAGACCCTTGGCCTCGATGGCCTTAGCCTCTGCCTCACCTACGGCGCGGATACCTTCAGCCTCCTGCTCCTTTGCGAAACGGTCGGCAGCTGCCTGCGCCTTGCGGGCCTCGGCCTCACGCTGTGCCTCGAACTGCTTCGCTTCGGCGTCTTTCTGACGCTGGTACAGGATGGCGTCGGCTTTCTGCTGTGCCGCGTACTTGTCGGCTTCCGCCTGCTTCTTGATTTCAGCTTCGAGGGCACGTTCCTTAACGGCCACGGCCTTCTCCTGCAGTTCGATTTCTCTTTCCTGACGGGCGATGTTCGCATTGGCCGTCGTAATCTCGATTGTCTTACGCTGCTCTTCCTTCTGGATTTCGTAAGCCGCGTCGGCCATAGCCTTCTTGGTATCGGCATCCAGCTGGAGTTCGGACTTCTTGATGGCGAGTTCGTTCTGCTTCTTCGCAATCTCGGTCTGTGCAAGAACGGCTGCGTCGTTGCTTTCCTTGTCGGCAGCTGCCTGCGCAACCTTGATATCTCGCTCGGATTCGGCACGCGCAATCGCAGCGGCCTTCTTAATCTTTACGATATTATCAATACCGAGGTTCTCAATGACTTCATTGCCGTCCACGAAGTTCTGTACATTGAAGGAAATGATATCGAGACCCATTGCAGCAAGGTCGGGTTCAGCATTCTCCTTAACGAGGTTTGCGAACTTCTGGCGGTCGGAAACCATCTCTTCGAGTTTCATCTTACCGACGATCTCACGGACGTTACCTTCAAGCACTTCACGTGCTACGGCAGCGACGTAATCGGTAGGCTTATTAAGGAAGTTCTCAGCAGCGAGACGGAGTTTGTCCGGCTCGTTACTGATCTTAACGTTAACGGTTGCATCTACGTTAATGTTAATGTAATCGGCTGTCGGCACGGCGTTGCTGGTCTTTACGTCGATCGGAATCAGGCGGAGATTCAGCTTATCCATACGCTCGAAGAACGGGAAGCGGAAGGATGCGCGTCCGATAACAACTTTGGACTTATGCTTCATACCGGAGATGATATATGCCATATCCGGCGGAGCCTTAACGTAGCCGGCCACGAAGATCAGAACGGCTACGGCAATGAGGATGATGATCGTAACCCCGAGGGGCGATGTCAGGTCCTCTAAAGAGAGCAGAAAAGGTAACATGGTAAACCTCCGTTTCTTTTGTGCCGGCTGCCGGTGTGGCGGCTTCCGGCTGTAGTTTTTGTGTTCCCACACGACCGAAGCGGATGCTCCGGCTTTTGATAAACATTATAGAAAAAGGAGGAAGAAAAGACAAGTTAAATCTATGTTAAATCACATTTACATTTTGCGCAAACAAAATTTACCATCGCAAGAAATAAAAGGCTTAAATTGCAAAAAGCAATTGCTTTTAATCGGGAAAAATGCTATCATAACCATATATGGTCAACAATAGGGATACTATACCCATTTTTAGATAGAAGATACAGGAGAAATCTATGAAATTTCGCTTTGCAAGCCATACGGACGTCGGCCTTCGGAAGAGCACCAATCAGGACAGTTTCTGTATTCGGGAAGCGGAAACGGACAAAGGTACCGTTTTCTTCGCGCTTCTTTGCGACGGCATGGGCGGACTTGCCAAGGGCGAGGTGGCGAGCGCCACGTTGATCCGCGTGTGGAGCGAATGGTTTGAGAAGGATTTGCCGCGGCTTCTCACGTGTGAGAATGTCCTCGAGGAAGTGAAGGATTCCTGGACGCGGCTTATGGTAAGTGAGAACTACCGGATCGGGCAGTTCGGGCTGCAGCAGAATATCAATCTCGGGTCCACATTTACCGGCATTCTTGTGTTGGAGAACGGAGATTATATTATCGGGCACGTCGGGGATTCCCGCTGCTACCGGATACTGGATGACAGCATTGAACTGCTGACGCAGGACCAGACGCTTGTGGCCAGAGAGGTGGAGGCCGGACGGCTTACGCCCGAAGAGGCCGCCGTGGATCCGAGACGGAGCATCCTTTTACAGTGCATCGGAGCGTCGGCTTCCGTAACGCCCGCGTTTTATTTCGGAAGCGTGCTTCCGGGAGAGAATTACATGCTCTGCTGCGACGGATTCCGGCATTTAATTACGAAAGACGAATTCATCGGATATCTCTGTCCTTCCGCCAATCCGACGGAGGAAGCGATGGAGGAGCACATCCGCGAGTTAGTGGAGCTGAATAAGCAGAGAAAAGAGACCGATAACATTTCCGCCGTATTGATCGGCGTATGAGGTAACGGCAGTGGCTGAGGTTGGACAGGTTATAAACAACAAATACGAGATCCTGAAACTGGTCGGCAAGGGCGGCATGTCCCGTGTCTATCTTGCGATGGACATGAATATCCATAAGCCGTGGGCCGTGAAGGAAATCGACAAGACGGTCAAGGATAAGAACAACGAAGTGATTATCCAGAGCGCCATCGCCGAGGCCAACCTGATTAAGGAGCTCGACCACAACGCGATTGTACGAATTGTGGATATCATTGACGAACCCGATAAGATTTTCATCATCGAGGACTTCATCGACGGCGAAACGCTGAACTCAATCGTGCTCCGCGAAGGCGCGCAGCCGCAGGAGAAGGTTATCGAGTGGGCCATCCAGATCTGCAGCGCTCTAGAGTATCTGCATACGAGGAAGCCCCCCATTATCTACCGTGATATGAAGCCTGCCAATGTAATGCTTAAGCCGGAGGGGAATGTCAAGATTATCGACTTCGGTATTGCCCGTGAGTATAAGGAGCAGAATACCGAGGATACCAAGTGCCTCGGAACGAAGGGCTATGCAGCACCGGAGCAGTTCGGCGGCAAAGGCCAGACCGACGCGCGTACCGACGTATACTGTCTCGGCGTTACGCTTTACTATCTGGTAACCGGCAAGAACCCGAGCGAACCGCCGTACGAGATTTATCCGATCCGGCACTGGAACCCGAGGCTGTCGAGCGGACTTGAGGCAATCATCTTAAAGTGTACCCGCCCGAACCCGAATGACCGTTTCCAGTCGTGCGCGGAGCTGAACTACGCGCTGCAGCATTATGAAGAATATACGGCGCAATACCGCGTAAAGCAGTTGAAGAAGATCTGGAAGTTCGGCGCCGCCGTGCTTGCCATGATTGCGATGATCGTTGCCGGATGTATCGGTCTTGGGATGCGCAGCAAGAAGATTAATTCCGACTTTACGCTGAATATGAACCAGGCCGTGCGCGCGACCGACGAGAAGGAGAAGCTGTATTTCTACGAGAAGGCCATATCCATCAAACCGGGCGGCGTCGAGCCGTATCTCGGAATTGTCGAGATGTTAAAGAAGGATATGGATTTCGACGGTGAGGAGGAGACGCTTCTGAAGCGTCTCGTTACGCCGCACCTTGAGACCCTGAAGCGGAATCCGGAGTATTCCAAGCTGGCGTTCGAAATCGGCAAGCTGTATTGGTACTATTACAGCTACGGCACGGAGAGCGGCGCGGACAACACGATGACCCGTCGGGGTGTTGCCGTCGAGTGGTTCAATGATGCGGTGGCATACGGACGTAAGAATGATGACTATTACCGGATGGCGGACGTATACCGGCAGATCGGTCAGTTCATGAGCACAATCGACATGAAGATCCGCGAAGGCAGCGACGGCGGAGCATACCGCGAGTATTGGGACTGCCTGCGAGAGATGGTATCCTCCATCGACGAAAAGGATCCTGAAGTCGTTATTCTTGAGATTTACAATCAGGTTATTGATGCCGTGACCGGACGTGTAAAAGGCTTCCGGAACGACGGTATCGACTATGCCGAGATTACCTCGCTTCTTGACAAGGTAGTCGTCGGACTCAACAACTGTAAACCGATTGCGGAACGCAATATAGAGATGAAAGAAGAAGTTCTTGCGAAGGTGAATGACGCAAGAATCGCAATAGACCGCGTTTTTGATAAGGGAGGCACGAAGACAGAATGAGTGCAACGGGCTGGCTTGTATTTTCGTTAGCATGCTTTGCAATGGCAGGAGGATTCCTGGCACTTTCTGTTGTGCTGTTCTTTCGGTATAAAATCCCGAATGTTATCGGAGACCTGAGCGGAAAGCGGGCGGCGAAAGAGGTCGCGGCGCTCCGCGGCGGCAACGAGTCGAAAGACCGTCCGGGGCATTCCGGTCATACATCGGATTTCAAGGCAATGGCCATCGCACACGAGAACAAGCGGCTTGATAAGACAACCGACAATCTTGCCGGCAAAGCGGAAGTTCTCGACGAAGACGGCGGAAACCCGACCGAGGATATCCGCGACGGCGGCCACGCAGAGCTGTTAAGTGACAGCGGTTCGGCAATTACCGGCGTATTGAACGCACCGGAAGTTCCGCAGATCGGCATCACCCAGGTACTGAACGAGCAGGAAGGAGCCTACGAGATTCAGGCACCGGAAGAGGGCGCACACCGGACCACCGAAGACCTGAAACGGGTCGAGCATTTTGTAATCACCAGAAGCATTACCGTAATTCATACGGACGAAGTCGTATAGAAGGGAGGAATCGATATGTTACATTGTACAGAGCGGCCGCTTTCAAAAGCACTTGCACTTACGCTTGCTTTTCTGCTTGCGTTTAATTTGATTCCTTCCGGAACTTTCCGCGCATGGGCGGTAGACACCGGAGAACAGTCCAGCCAGGAAGGTGGCGAACCCGGCGGGGATCCTACCGGAGAACCGCAGCAGAACATTTCGACGATTACTTTGAGATTCGTTGATGAGTCGGGTGATCCTGTCGACGGGATTGACCTGACAGGGACGAGTTGTAATATCAAATTAACTTCTACCGGTATAACAAATACAACATCCATTGAAGATGGAAATAAGATTACTGTTTCTTGGGAGGGCGATTCGGATTACGTTCAGCTGTCGTTCCCGGGCAACGAAATATATATGCCTTCCGCGGATAAGTTTGTGCAATTATTCACGACGAGAGTTTTACTTGATACTACATTGAGTCAATCTCAATCGCATAATTTTGTTGTTCACGAGTTGAAACTGTATACCGGAACCGTCGGAACCGCAACGGATCCTGTACAGTTGCTGGATGATGTAGCGGTAGCTGTAACAGCAATCGAGGGCTATAATATGGCAAGTCCTATTACTGCCACAAGCAGCGCAGGTGATTACCTTGTTAATAATCTCCCGGCGCTTCCGGGTGATTCCTTAATCGTTACTTTCTCCAAAGACGGCTATGTTACGAAAACAGAAACTTTAACGATTCCTTCCGAGGGGAATTCTCTCGGAACCACGAAGCTTCTTGCCAACGATAGGACGAAACCTGTTATAGAATGGCCTGCGTCCGATCCGTCAACGGACAGCGAGCAGTACTATTGGATTTCGAAAGCGGACTCATCCGTCCCGGGCCAGACGCTTGTATACGGAAAAGCGAATGCGACGAAATGTTACTTTACCATTACCGATCCTGCCGGCAACGGAGAGGCAGTAAGCGGCGCGAGTGCGCTGTGCATATATAAGGGAGATTTGTCGGTAGAAAATGCAGAGCAGCTTTTCGGAGCCCAGAACGCTTCCGTGATCAATCTCACAGCGGGGAGCAATCCCTATGTCTATTCGGCAGAGGTGGAAGAAGGGGCAATTTACCTGTTGGCAGTGAAAGACGCCGCAGACAATTACTCGGATATTCAAAAAGTGAAGTTTGTTCGGGACACACAGGCCCCGAGCATACAAAGAATTTCCATTTCGTCGGACGCGAGCAGCGAGAGCACGGCGGGAATTATAACGACCGGTAAGGGTTATATATCCGCGAGCCCCATGTATCTTCGGATTGAGGTTAATGATAACCTGGACTTCCGCGGTATTTCTCTGTACAAAAGGGCGTATGGAAGTGACGGGGATTACGTACTGTACAACAATACTCCGTATACCTATTATGCGAACAATTCGAATGTAGTTGTTATCGAAATCACGGGCGAGGATTTCTCCGCCCTTACGGAAGTGGCGCTGGTTGCGGAGGACGTTGCCGGAAACAAAACAGAAATGATTCCTTTGACTAATTTCGGAGGGAACGGTCTTGAGCGTTCGGCGGTCGCGGTTACGGACGGAGCGGTGAGCGTTACGATTATCCCGGAGGAAAATGTGACTTCCGTGGATTCCCCGGATGATCCTCAGGTCAAAATATACGGAAAAGCCCCCAAATTCACGATTGCTTTTAGCGGAGAGTATGGCGAGAATGTAACAGACCTTTCTGTTAAAGTAAATAATTCGGAGGTTCTTCCGGAAGCAGATAAATCTAACCAGGCTTCCGGTTATACGTTTACCTATACGGATTCAGAAACCAATCCGCTCTTTACGGAAGGGGTGAATACGATTACGGCATCTTGTAAGAGCTGCCTCAATGCTACGGGAACCGCTACAGAAAAATCGATAACGTTTTATCTGGACAAGTCTGAGCCGACCATTTCCGATATTACATTTGCCGCTACGGACAATGTGACGATGGCGGAAATCGGCGGTGCGCTTTATGCGAGCGGACCGATTAAGATTACAGTAACCGCTTTAGACAACCCGACCGACGATGACAAGCGTGCCGGCGGGATGAATAAGGTAAGAATCTATAACGCAACGGATAACCCGGAAACAGGCCTGACCGAGCTTACAATGATAGCGGAAGCCACGGTGGACGAGAACGGCGTTGCGGAAATCGTAATTCCTTCCGGTTTCAGTGCCGGACAGGGGCAGGAGTATTCTTATAACCTCCGTGTTTCTGCGGTAGACGCGCTCGACAACGAGTGTACGGCGGTTGAGCCTACTAAGACGAATAGTCTTTCGAATGCTCCGTCCGGAACGGTTTACATTTCGGACGTGTATCCGGACATTTCCATCGAAATGAGTCCCGGAGGCATAACGAACGGCGAGAAGATTTGGTATCAAACCGCTCCGGAAGCAACCGTTTCCGTGCAGGCGTCCGGCCAAAGAACGATTGCGTCGGCAACAATAACGGTAAATGGCACCGTAGTTGCAGAGTACCCGGCTACATCGACCGAGCAGCAGGCCTGGAATCCGAATTCTGACGACGGTTCCGAATCTGCGGCAACCGTTGATTTGGCCCTCTTTGAAGCGGTGGACGCATATACGATTAAGGTTACCGCAACGGACAGCCTTGGTCTTACCGAGACCAAAGAAATGACCGTTTATATTGACACGGGGGCACCTACGGTTACGGTTCCCGAGAACGCGATTGCGGCGACCGAAGGGGTGACGCTCCGTACGCTTTCTCACGGAATCTATGCGAACGGTTCGGTTACAATAACGGTTAACGCGACCGATGATTTGTCCGGAGTGGATAAGATGGTTCTGCTTGTTGGCGAACAAGAGGTGCAGACTGAGGACGTGACAAACGGAACAGCAATCTTTACATTCTCGAACGGTACAGGCACGCAGACGCTTTCCGTTTATGCCGTTGATAAGGTCGGGAACGGAAACAAACAGAATGCTCAGACAGTCGCTACGATTCTTACGGAAACCGATGCGCCTTCCGTCGGAATCTCCGTTACCGGTAATCCGGAGAGTCGTGCTGTCTCCGGCAAGACATGGTATTCTTCGGACATTACCTGGCAGGCGGATATTTCCGACGCTGCGTCCGGAGTCTATTCCTACGAGGTTTTCCTGAACGGCGAAAAGCTTAGCAAAGATGCAAACGGACAGATTCTTCCTGCAAATCTCGCGGGAACGAAGACGACGCAAACGGCAGTTACAATATCCACGGCTCAGGGCAAGGCGAAAGAAGATTGTTCTTATACGATTAAAGTTGTGGCGTACGACAACGCCGGCAACAAGAGTCAGGAGAAGGAAGCAACCGTATATATCGACGGAACGGCACCTGCCGTTACGCGTTTTGAAGTGACCAAGGCAGATGCCTCGAAGGTATTGAACTCCTATTCGTACGGAACGTTCGCGAACGGTGCGGTTTCCGTGAAAGTTACGGTGCAGGATTCCGCCCCGTCAGGAAAGCCGGCATCGGGTATTTCGGCTGTTATTCTGTATGTGAACGGCAGAGAATTCGCAAGAGGTTCCGTCACGAACAACGAGGGCAGTTACACATTTACCGTTCCCGCAACGCTTGCCGCGCAATTCTCCGAGAATATTACTTTGAGCGCGCAGGCGATTGACCTTTCCGGAAACGTCAGCAGCATAACTGTTCTTTCGACAGCCAATTCGAATCTACTGTCGGAGAAAATTCTTTTAGAGAATGCGAAGCCGGAGGCTTCCGTTTCGATTACCGGAGCGCAGCCGATTGAGAAGGACGGCAGAACCTGGTATGCTTCGGACGTATTGTGGAGCATCGCCATCCGCGACACCGGCGCCGGAATCGGTTCGGTTTCGATTTCCGTGAACGGCAGGGAAGTAGCGAAAGATCGGAACGGGGCAGACCTCTCCGGACTGTTTGCAGGCAAGGATGCCGCAGTGAAGGAAGCGACCGTTGAGATCGCGTCCTCCTCGGCGGAGATTGCAGGCGACGCTTCCTATACAATCAGCGTCACCGTGACCGACCTTGCGGGAAATGTGAGCGATACTTACACGAAGCAGATCTACCGCGACGCTTCCGCGCCGCAGATTTCCGGATTCCGCTTCTTCGATTCGGACGGCAATGAAATCAATAAAGAAAATGCCCCGGCGGCAGCCGATTACGGGTATTACTTCACGAAAGACATCACGGTTAAGATTTCCGCCGCTGACGCAGCGCCGGGCTCCGGACTGAAGAGCATTACCTATTATCTCGAGGATGTAACGACCGGCAGAACCGCCGAGACAACCGTCCCCGTTGATGCGAACGGCGAAATTACAATCACCGTGAAAGCGCCTTTCAAGGGCAGGATTTACGCAAAGGCGACCGATTATACGAACAACGGCAGCGCATATGCGGCTCCGAACGGTGCGGTTTTGGAGACCAAGGCCTCGCATGATGAGGAAACGCATATCACATTTGCCAAAAATGAAACCGAGCTCCGCCAGCCGAACGGCGTTGAGCTGTATTCCGGAAACGTGGAGCTGAACCTTCAGATTGCAGACAGCGTCTCCGGTATCCGAAGCGTTGAGTGGTCGGTTTCCGCGCCTTATGAGCAGGCAAAGAACCAGACCGGAAGCGTGACGATTGCCAACGACGGAACGATTTCCGGAGACGCCGGCTGGACCGCGACGGACAAAGACGGCAATCTGGTAACGGGACTTTCGAAGACGCTTCTTATCACGCACGACAGCAACGATATTGTCGTACGTGTGAAGATGACCGACCGCGCAGGCAACCAGACGGAGCGCCAGATCGTATTCGGTATCGATAAGACCGCGCCCGTGGTTGAGTACGAGTTCGACAACAACAACGCGGACCCGGATTTCAACAATGTTTATAATGATAAGAGAACGCTGACGATAACGGTTACGGAGCGTAACTTCGTGGCTGCAGAATTCGTCTGCAACATCAAGAATGCATACGGTTCCGTTCCGACCATCTCGCAGTGGACGGAAGAAAGAGACACGCAGGATCCGAACAATTCGAAGTATACGGCGACCGTCACATTTGTCTACGACGGAAGCTATACCGTCGGACTCGGATACACCGACCGTGCAGGAAACCGGGCCGTTTTCGATGCGGTTCCGAACTTCATTATCGACTGCTCCAAGCCGCTTGTTCTGGTTACCTACGATAACCAGAAGGCAATCGACGGTCTCTACTACAACGCTTTCCGTACGGCTACGATTACCGTGACCGAGCGGAACTTCGATGTAGCCCGCGTGACCTACTCCGGTAATCCGCCGAAGGCGGGCAACTGGACGGCGAACGGCGACGAGCACGTGCTGGTCATCTACTATGATGAGGACGGAACTTACAACTTCGGCATTTCCGTAATGGACAAGGCCGGCAACGTTTCGACGCCGTATGACGAAGAAACCTTCATCATCGACACGACGCCTCCGGAGCTTGAACTGACGGGAATCAGCGACGCGAACCGCGGCGAGGTTGCGCCGGTTATCACCTGCACCGATGCGAACTACCTTCCGGGCGGCATGACCATTCTTCTTCAGAACCTCGACGGCGACACGGTCAACAAGGTGTTCACCGCGGAGGAAATCAACGAGGAGAACGGCGTTTCGGGTATCCGGATCAGCTATAAGGATTTCGATCCCCTGAAGGAAAATGATAACATTTACACCTTCACGATCTACGCGGTTGACCGCGCAGGCAATAAGACGGAGAAGATTGTCCGTCAGTTCTCCGTAAACCGTTTCGGTTCGACCTACGATATGAACGGCGTAACGGAGCGGAACGGCGTCTATACGAGCCGCCCGACCGATATCGTATTCACGGAGATTAACGTGGATGATATTGACCGCGATTCGGTGAAGATCGTTGTAATCCGGAACAGCGTTCCGAGAACGCTTGAGAAGGATGTGGACTTCACGGTTGAAGAAATCGATACGCCCGGCGTTCAGTGGAAGGAATACCGTTACACGATTAAGAGTTCCGCGTTCAGCGAGGACGGTGAGTACAGCATTCAGGTTATTTCCACCGATAAGGCGGGCAATACCAACGAGAACGATGAGAACGGCAAGAACGGAGCCATCACATTTTGCGTGGACCGCGTAGCGCCGAAGATTATGGTTCTTTCTCCCGAGGAATCCGTTTCCTATGCGGAGGATACGCTTACAGCGAGCCTTGAAATCCGGGACAACTACCGGCTTGAAGACGTACATATCTACCTCGATGACAAGGAAGTCAGCTACTCGAAGAACGGCGACGCATACAGCCTTGAGATTCCGCAGTCCGATGCAAGACGTACGCTCCGGATTGTCGCGACCGATGCGGCCGGCAATGTGGGACAGGTTATCGTGAAGGATTTCCTCGTATCCACGAACATGTTCGTCCGGTACATCAACAACACCGGAGCCGTTGTCGGAACGCTTGCGGCGATTGCAGCCGTCGGCGGCGCCACACTGTTCTTCCTAATCAAGAGGCGCAGGAAATATAAAGCATAAATCGTTAAGACGGGGAGAAACCCTAGTTTATACATTTCAGAGGTTATTTACATGAGCGAAAAGAAACCCTATTACATTACCACCGCGATTGCTTACGCGTCCGGGGTGCCCCACATCGGGAACACCTACGAGATTGTCCTTGCGGACAGCATTGCCCGGTTTAAACGGCAGCAGGGCTATGATGTCTTCTTCCAGACCGGGACCGACGAGCACGGGCAGAAGATTGAGCAGAAAGCGGAAGCCAAAGGCATTGAGCCGAAGGCTTATGTGGATGATATCGCCGGCAAGATTAAGGATATCTGCGATCATCTGAACGTTACCTATGATAAGTTTATCCGCACGACCGATGACTATCACGTAAAGCAGATGCAGAAGATCTTTAAGAGACTGTATGATCAGGGCGACATCTACAAGAGTGTGTATCAGGGCATGTATTGCACGCCGTGTGAGTCCTTCTGGACCGAGTCGCAGTTAAAGGACGGCAAATGCCCCGACTGCGGACGCGAAGTGCATCCCGCAAGCGAGGAGGCTTATTTCCTGCGCGCAAGCAAGTATGCGCCGCGCCTGATTGATCACATCAACAAGCATCCCGAGTTTATCCAGCCGGTATCGAGAAAGAATGAGATGATGAACAACTTCCTTCTTCCGGGCCTGCAGGATCTCTGCGTGTCGCGTACTTCCGTCAAATGGGGTATTCCCGTTGATTTCGACGAGAAGCACACGATCTTCGTATGGATGGATGCGCTTACCAACTACATCACCGGAGTCGGTTATGACGCGGACGGCAATGCGCCCGAGATGTATAAGAAGTTCTGGCCTGCCGACCTGCACCTGATCGGCAAGGACATTATCCGTTTCCATACAATCTACTGGCCGATCTGGCTGATGGCACTCGGCGAGCCGCTTCCGAAGCAGGTGTTCGGTCACCCGTGGCTCCTGCAGGGCGGCGACAAGATGAGTAAATCGAAGGGAAATGTGATTTATGCCGACGACCTCATCTCAATCTTCGGTGTGGATGCCGTCCGGTATTTCGTACTGCACGAGATGCCGTTTGACAACGACGGCGTGATTACGTGGGAACTCGTTGTGGAAAGAACGAATTCCGACCTTGCGAATACACTCGGAAACCTGGTTAACCGTACCATCTCCATGAGCAACAAGTATTTCGGCGGAGAGGTCCGCGCGACGGGCGTTACCGAGCCGGTCGACGATGATTTGAAGGCCGTTGTTACCGGAACCCGCGACCGCGTGGCTGCCAAGATGGACGAGCTCCGTGTCGCGGATGCGATTTCCGAGATCTTTGCGCTGTTCAAGCGCTGCAATAAGTATATCGACGAGACGATGCCGTGGGCACTTGCAAAGGATGAGGAGAAGAAAGACCGCCTCGCGGAAGTGCTTTACAATCTGACCGAGTCGATTGCGATCGGAGCAGGTCTTCTTGAGAGCTTCCTTCCGGAAACCGCAGAGAAGATTGTTGCCCAGCTGAATACGACGATTCGCGCTTTCGATGATCTGAACCGTTTCGGACTGTATCCGAACGGAACGGTCGTAACGGACAAGCCCGAGATTCTGTTCGCAAGAATCGATTTCAGGGAAATCGAGCCGAAGATTGCGGAAATCCAGGCAAAACAGAAAGCCGAATATGAAGCGGAGCAGGCTCTTGAGGCACCTGCAGCCGCCCCGAAGAAGGATGTTCCTCCGGCCGAAAGCAAGGAAGAAGCCGGGGAAATCGATATCGAACCGAAAGAGGAGATATCTTATGATGACTTCGCCAAGCTTCAGTTCCAGGTAGGCGTAATCCTTTCCTGTGAAGAAGTTCCGAAGTCGAAAAAGCTGCTTTGCTCTCAGGTAAAGGTCGGAAGCCGTACCCTCCAGATTGTTTCGGGAATCAAGAAGTCGTACAGCCCGGAGCAGATGGTCGGAAAGCGGGTGATGGTGCTTGTAAACCTGAAGGCGGCAACGCTTGCCGGTCTTCGTTCCGAAGGGATGCTTCTGTGTGCGGAAGACGAGAACGGAGAACTGGCGCTTATGACACCGGACCGGACCATGCCGGCAGGTGCTGAAATTTGTTGAGTGGAGGGATGACATGGGGAGATTTTTCAAGGAACTGCGCTATTCGCTTTCGATGAAGCGGCACCTGTTTTTTCTGGTGCTGATCTGCTTCGTCGTATGCGGTGCGGCGTGGCTGTTCCAGGACACATTGACAAAAGAACTGATTAAGGCGTTCCCGAGGCGTTACGCTGTTCCGGAAGAGACGGAGCAGACCGGCGCCACCGTAATACCCGGTGCTTCGCAGGCCGAAACGGAAACCGGTGAGCCGAAGCTGAATACGTTCCGCATCAGCGGTAAGGTTACGCAGAAAAGCCCGCAGGTAACGGACGGCGATTTGAAGGCGGAGATTTCCTTCAACGCGAACCTGCGCCGCGAAGAGGCAAGCGACGCTCCGGACAGCTGGATCGAAAGCTATGAGGAAATCTGCACCGAGTATGTGCAGGTTGCTTCGTTCCTCGGACCGGACTCCGCCGTTAAGGGATATCTTACGGACGATTTCCATGACAATAAGGACGTGGATTCCAACGGCGCGAAGTATACGACGGTAAATGTGATATGGATGGAAGAGAAGCTGGTCGAGAAGTTTCATCTCGGCAAGGAAGCAAAGCAGATCTTCAATATGCCGAACGACTACCTCGAGAAGATTTACGTCGTTCTCGGAGCCGATTATAAGGAGGAAGAGGACGGCTACCGCGTCGGTAACACGCTCAAGGCAAAAAACACCATCGGCGCTTTGCAGATGCAGGTTGTCGGATTCCTTCCGAAGGGCGCGAAGGCGACAATCAACGGAGAAGAAGTGGAACTGGACAGTTACATCCTCTGTCCGTTTATCTCCCTGCAGGATGTCTATGAAATCAAGGAGGAAGTTCCGCAGTCTTATACGGACGGCGTATACCTTCCCGTGAAATTGATTGGGGAGCAGCTTGCAGGAGCCTATCGGAACAATCCCCCGAACAAGAAGAACGATACCAAGACCGGCATTCAGTATGTCGAAGTGAAGGCACTCTTCATAGAGCGGTCGGCACTTACGGAGGACGCTCCCGACTGGCTTAAGATTCTTGCCAATGTCGGCGAGAAGGAAAGCTTCACGCGAGTCGCACTCGGCGCGAGCTATGCTTCGGGGGAAGCATCGCCTTTCGACGAAGAATTCGAGATGTACACCGGAAAGAGCCTTCAGAAGCTGAAATCCTGTGTTGTTCTCGACAAGGGAACCACATGGAAAATCTACGGCATGGATATTTCGCTTGATGACTATGTGATTTTCCTGCAGCCCGAGAAGAAGGAAGAAAATGCTGCAGAAACGAATCCCGGCGAAGGAACGGAAGACACTCCCGGCGAGGACGATCCGCTTTTGGTTGACGAGCCGGTCGGACCGAAGGAAAGAACCTTCAAGGTCGAAGAAAGAGCAAAACTCTTCCACTATCAGTTCCTGATGAACTGCGGATACTTTACAACCACATATACCGCCGACGAAGCGGAAATCGAGCTGGAAGACGTTATCGAGAATTCGTGGAAGGATTTCCGAAGGGATAATCCGAAGAAGGATCCGTTAACTTCCTACCGTGTAAAGGAAGCCGATCCGAAGAACAGCATTCTCTACCGCTCGAACGCTCCGAAGCTTGCGCAGAACATCCTGAATTTCACGAATAAGGGATTCAAGGCATGCATGATTCTGTTTGCTTTGTATGTGTTCTTTAAGTTCTGGCGCGGAAAGGAATACTATTCCTCCCTTTACCTGACCGGAACGAACCGTACGGAAATGATGGTGCTGTATCTGATTGAAGGAATCCTTATGGTTGCGCTTGCGGCTTTGTGCTCCATCGGTTTCGCATTTGTCATCTGTAAACTCCTGCAGCTTAAGATGTGCGTCACGAAGCCTTTGGTGAACCGGATTGCGAAGCTGGTCGGTTATCCGACGGCGGCGATTATGATCTGGATTCTGATTCGCGATTTCGGGCGGATGTTCCGCCGGACGCAGGAGGTGTGAGATGGGACTGAAACTGGTCAATATCAACAAATCCTTCGGGCTTCCGATTGCGAATAAAAGAAAGAAGATTCTAAGTAATGTGAGCATGGAAATCCGCGACGGCGAGATGGTTGCCATCGTCGGACGGCGCGGAAGCGGCAAGACGACGCTCATGAATATCATGACCGGTCTGAACCGGCAGGATTCCGGACGGTACATCATTGACGATCACGCGGTTACGTTCGGGCGAACGTTTATCATGGCGAATTTCCGTGCAAAGAAATGCGGAATCATCACGAAGAAGTCGCTTCTTGTTTCCGACCTGACGCTTTTTGAAAACATCACGATGCCGTTGAATCACCGGCTGTTCATGACAAGAAAGAAGAAGCTGAAGCGCGCAAGAGAAGTGCTTCGCGGACTCGGACTCAAAGGAAAAGGACGCTTCTATCCGACCGAGTTTTCAACGCTTGACCGTCAGAAAATCTGCGCCGGCCGCGCGATGATTGCCGAGCCGAAATACATCTTCGCGGACGAGCCGACCGCCGGACTTACCGCAACCGATGTGGACCGCTATATGGACTTCCTTGAGGTTCTGAACAGCGCCGGATATACGATCATCGTATTTACCTATTCCAAGCGCGTTGCCTCGCATTGCCACCGGATGATTCCGATTACCGGCGAAGAGGTCTCCGAGGAGAAGGAAGCCTACGCGGATGATTTCGCGGAGCCGTCAGCAAGGAAAAAGGCAGAAAAAGAACGGATAGAGGAAGCTCCCGAGAGCCCCGAAATCCCGGAAGAGATAACGGACGGGGATTCGGAACCGGTTTCTCCGGAAGTGCATGAGATTCTCGGCGAAGGAATGCCGGACGCCTCGGACGAAGAGCCGTCGCAGATTCTTACCGAGACGGAAGTCGTCGAAGAACTTCCGAAGGCGGAAAAACCCCGCAGACCGGGCCGCCGGAGAACGACACAGGAGAGCAAGAAGACAACAGATGAAGACGAGTAAGAAAAACACATGGGAAAGAAGCGCGGGAGTGCTTCTTCCCATCTTTTCTTTGCCCAGCCCTTACGGGATCGGGACTTTGGGGAAGGCAGCATACGATTTTTCGGATTTCATACGGCAAATGGGACACCGCTACTGGCAGGTGCTCCCGGTCGGACCGACAAGCTACGGGGACAGCCCGTACCAGTCGTATTCCGCATTTG
>CAMZEW010000003.1:0-32435 GCA_947305875.1 uncultured Lachnoclostridium sp. | reverse complement strand
GCGCAGGCTCCGGAAAGACGCGTGTTATCACGCACCGGATTGCCTATCTGATTGAAGAATATAACGTCAGTCCGTACAACATTCTTGCGATTACGTTCACGAACAAAGCCGCGAAGGAGATGCGCGAGCGTGTCGACAGCCTTGTGGATTTCGGCGCGGGGAACATCTGGGTGAACACCTTCCATGCGACCTGCGTAAGGATGCTTCGGAAGTACGGCGACGCAATCGGCTACAACACGAATTTCTCGGTTTACGACACGGACGACCAGAAGGCGCTGATGCGGACCATTCTGAAGGATCGAAACATCGACCCGAAGAAATACAGTCCGAAGTATTTCCTGTCCCGAATCTCGGCTGCGAAGAACGAGCTCGTACAGCCGGATTCGTACGCATCGGTTTATCCGACCGCGTCGGCCGATCCGCGGCTTGTTGCCGACATCTACCGCGAGTACCAGGAGCGTCTCCGCGCGAACAATGCGATGGATTTCGACGACCTGTTGGTGAATACCGTTCTTATGCTGCACACCGCTCCGGACGTGCTCAATTACTACCGCAACCGTTTCCGCTACATCCTTGTGGATGAGTACCAGGACACGAATGCGGCGCAGTTTGAGATGATTAAGCTGCTCGCCCACTATGAAAACGACGAGGGCGAGGTGGAGTGCAACCTCTGCGTCGTCGGTGATGACGACCAGTCCATTTACGGTTTCCGCGGCGCGGACATCCGAAACATTCTCGATTTCGAGAAGAACTATCCGGACGCTAAGGTCATCAAGCTTGAGCAGAACTACCGCTCCACCGGGTGCATCCTGGATGCTGCGAACGAAATCATCAAGAACAATCCGCACACGCAGCTGAAGAAACTCTGGACAAGCGTCGGCGAGGGCTCGCCGATTACCTATACCATCTACGGCGACGACATGGAAGAGGCCGCCGGTGTGGCTGAAGAAATCAAGGATCAGGTGGACTCCGGCAAGGCGGTGTACTCCGATTTTGCGGTTCTGTACCGGACCAACGCGCAGTCGCGTGCCTTTGAGACGATGCTTTCGAAGAAGCGGATTCCGTGCAAGGTAATCGGCAACATCAACTTCTATCAGCGGAAAGAAATCAAAGACATCCTCGCTTACCTGAAGACCATCGACAACGGCAGCGACGGCATCGCCGTGCGCCGTATTCTGAATGTGCCGAAGCGCGGCATCGGCGATACGACGGTGTCGCATCTGCAGGATTTTGCGGACCGGAACGACTGCACGTTCTACGACGCGCTGACCTATGCGGAGAAAATTCCTTCCGTAAAGCGCGCGGCAGCGAAGATTCAGGAATTTACGGAGCTGATTGAGGCCTATCGGAAGCGTGCCGCAGAGCCCGGCTGCTCTTTGAAGAAACTAGTTTCCGACCTGCTTTCGGATCTCGATTATGAGGAAGAACTCCGGAACGAAGACCCGGAGTCCTTCGATGACCGGCAGGGCAACATCAGCGAGTTGATTAACGCGATTACCTACTATGAAGAAAACTCCGAAGAGCCGCCGACACTCAGCGGATACCTTTCGGATGTGTCGCTCGTCTCCGACCTCGATTCCGTCGAGGAGAACCCGGACTACGTCGTATTGATGACCGTTCACAGCGCGAAGGGACTGGAGTTCAACCAGGTCTTCCTTGCGGGCATGGAGGACGGACTGTTCCCGAGCAGCATGAGCATCGACGAGGAAACCCGCATCGGCGTCGAGGAAGAACGCAGGCTCTGTTACGTCGGAATCACCCGTGCGAAGAAGCATCTGTTCCTGTCGCGTGCAAACCAGCGGATGGTGCGCGGCGAGACAACCTTCTACCCCGAGTCGCGTTTCATCAGCGAGCTGAAGAAAGGCGCAAGGCACCTGCTTTCCGAGAAGAAATCGTTCGGAAGCGGCTCCTACTTCGGAAACTCCGGAAGCTACGGCTCCCGCGCCAAATCGGACCGCTACGGTGAAAACTCCGGCAGCCGCTCCGACCGGGATTCTTACAATTCCCAAAGACGCAGCTATGACCGCTATGAATCCTCGTCACGGAGAGATTACGAGTCTTCTTCGAGCGGGTACGGTTCGTTCGACTTCGGTTTCGGCGGAAGCACCAGGAAGCCCGAAACAAAACCATATGAAAACCCGTACAAGGTGCGTTCGGTCCCGGTTGCGAAGAGCATCGGAAGCGGCGATCCGTCCACGCTCGGGTATGAGGTCGGCGACACCGTAAGCCACGAGCGGTTCGGCACCGGAACGGTGAAGGCAATCGTGAGAGGCGGCAGGGACTTCGAGGTGACCGTCGAATTTGCGACAGGCACGAAGAAGATGCTCGCGGCCTTCGCGAAATTACGTAAGATCTGACATCTTTCCGTCCGGACACAGTAATTTCACGAAAACCCGCTTTGCATTTGCCGTAAGGTGTGCTATAATGAAACAAATAAAACAAAGGAGGGGTTTCACATGTGTAATTGTTGTAAAGACGAAGATTGCAGCAAGACCTTATATTGGATTCTTGCCATTATCGGCGCCGTTGTCGTAATCGCGGGCATCGCTTATGCCGTATATCGTTTCTGTGCTCCGGATTATCTGGATGACTTTGACGACGAAGATTTGGACGAAGACGCAGCAGAGAAAGCGGAGGAGTCCGCAGAAGTTCCTCCTGCTGAGGAATAATTCGGAACGATCACGAAAGGAGCTGTCATCCGGCAGCTCCTTTTATTCTACGATTTCGGAGGGGTTCATGGATATCCGTCTCGGTGATATTGTGCGAATGAAGAAGCCGCATCCGTGCGGCAGTTATGAATGGAAGATTGAAAGGGTCGGAATGGATTTCCGGCTCTGCTGCATGGGCTGCGGGCACAAGGTGATGATTCCCCGGCGCCAGGCAGAAAAAAACATCCGCGAGGTAAAGCACGCGGATGTTCCGGTTGTTCCGGACAGTGAAGATGAATCGCTATCCTTTTAAGAATTCGGTCAGGAAAGTGCGGCGTGCGTACTTTCCGACCTTGAAATGCATATAGGCTGCCGTTGCTCGTCCGCGGTCTGCGAACAGGCCGAATACGGTCGGACCCGAGCCGCTCATTATCGCGCCTTCGCAGCCGAAGCTTTTCATCTGTCTTTCGATTTCTTCGATCTCCGGACATACGGAAGCCGTTACGGGCTCCAATACGTTTAATAGCCGGCCGGCCAGTCCGAGCCGGTCTTCTTTTTTAATTGCCTGAAGCATCCCGTCGATGTCCGGGTGCTTCGTTTCTTCCGTAAGGCGAAGTTTCCCGTACACTTCCTTCGTGGATACGCCGCGGTCCGGTTTCACCAAAAGCACATGGAACGAAGGCGCGTCCGGAAGCTTCGTAAGCTTCTCTCCGATTCCTTCCGCAAGCGCGGTTCCGCCCATCATGCAAAACGGCACGTCCGCGCCGCGTTTTAATCCGAGCGCGCGGAGTTCTTCACCGGAAAGCCCTGTCTCAAACAGCTCATTCATCCCGCACAGCACCGCTGCGGCGTCGGTACTGCCGCCCGCAAGCCCTGCTGCCACCGGGATAATCTTCTCAACTTCCACGAAAACGCCCGCCTGTATTCCGGTACTCTTAAAAAACAGTTCCGCTGCGTCATAGGCAAGATTGCCTTTGCCTGCAGGAAGAAACGGCAGATTCGTCTTAAGAACAATCTCCGGTTTTGCGATCTTATGAAGCGTAACGCGGTCGCTTAGGCGGATTGCCTGCATAATCATGCGGACCTCGTGGTAGCCGTCCCCGCGTACTCCCGTTACATCCAATGCCAGATTGATTTTCGCAGGTGCCTGCACTTCGATTCGGTCTGCCATGTCAATCGTTTCCTTTCTCCGTGCGGACCGGCTCCGCTGTAATCCGGATCGTGTTCGAGGACAGAATGTCCCCGCCGGACTGAATCTCATAAGAAAGCCCTGCAACAATCCGGTTTTCCTCTTTCGTCACCGTAACCTCACGCCCGGCGATATCAAACGAAAGCGTGCCGTAAGCCGTCTCATAGATACACGGGTGCGTCTCGCCGGGAACCACAAGGATTTCCGCGTTCACGCTGCCCTTCCGCAGAATCCGGGCACGTTCGCCGTTCACGGTAATCACATTTGCCGTAATATCTGCGGGATTCTCGTCATCGGCCGTTTGGTAATCAAACAGGAAGCCTCCGCCCTTTACGGGGGGAAGCTCCTGAACAACGCCTCGGCAAATCGTTTCGGTTGTCTCTTCTCCTTCGGAATCGGCGATGCCGGTTACCTGAATCAGCCAATCCATAACTGCCTCATTTCTATGCGAATACCTTGCGGTTCACGTCCGCCTCCTCAAGCTCGCACGGAAGAATCGTGTTCGCGAAACGGCGGAACTGCTCCTCGCCGTCGCTCACGAAGAACCGGTGCGTCGCAGGCGTGTCGGATCCCTTCTTAAGCCCGCGTTCCGTTAGCATCTCACCGAGCTCCCGCGCCGTCTCAAACGCAGGATTCACAAGCGTTACGGAAGGTCCCGCAACTGATCCGATGACATCCGCAAGCAGCGGATAATGCGTGCATCCGAGCACCAAAGTATCAATCTTTTCCTTAAGAAGCGGCTCAAGATACCGCTCCGCCATCGTCCTCGTAACCGGATCGTTCCGCATGCCCTCTTCGACGAGCGGCACGAACAGCGGACAGGCCTGCCCGAACACGCGAAGCTCCGGGGCGATGCCGCCGATGTAGCGCTCATAAAGACCGCTCCGGATTGTTCCGTTCGTCGCGATGACGCCGATGCGTCCGCTCCTCGTGATGCGGGCGGCGGTCTTCGCGCCGGGCTTCACCACGCCGATGACCGGAACCGGAAGCTCCTTCACAAGCGTATCGAGGGCAAACGCGCTCGCCGTGTTGCACGCAACGACAATCGCCTTCACCGAATGGGAACACAAAAACCGCGCAATCTGGCGGGAATATGCAATTACCGTTTCCTCGGATTTGTTTCCGTAAGGAACACGCGCAGTGTCTCCGAAGTAAAGCACCGACTCTTTCGGCAGCTGGCTCATAATCTCTTTCGCCACGGTCAGCCCGCCGACGCCGGAATCGAACACACCAATCGGTAAATCAGAATTCATAAAAGGTCCTTCTTTCTCAGCATTGCATGTATAACGACACCGGAGAGCGCCATAATCATCAGAAGCGCCCACAGAGCGGGGCTTGATGAATCACCGGTTGTCGGTGTCGTGTCAGCTGTAGAAGCAACAATGCTCAACGGAATCACGGCTTCCCCGTCATCGAATACAATTCGTATCAAGTGATCACCAACCGCAAGAGATTCCAGAAACTCTGCGGAAAATGTGATTACCGTACTTCCCGGAGCATCGGTAAAGTGCTGTCCGCGGATGGCTTTCTTTCCGTCAACCTCTACAACTCCCGTGAAATGTGTGTAACAGGATGCATCGTCTTCCGCACGTTTGGTTGTGGAAACAAGTGCTTTTTGGCTTCCTTTTTCCCAATTTAATGTCGTGTCCGAAGGAAGATATAGTTTTATCAGTTTCTTCTTAAATATCGGAACATAAATCTCAATCAATTCCGAAGACATCCCGACAGGTATCTTCCCCGAGATCCTTTCTGAAGCATTCTCTGCCGTTACTTTTTCCCATCTTTCGAACGTATACTTATACAGCGCATCCGATTCCTTAGTGGGAATCTTACTTGTTACAGGTTCTTTTTCACCTTTTTCGTATGACAGCCTGTCTACTGTACTTCCGTCCTCGTTCACCCATACAATCGTCTGAATAGGACGGATAACAAATTGTGCGTTTCCGTTAACCGTATAGCTTCCGCCATCTATATCGGTGATGGTCACATATGCTGTCCCTGCTTCTGTATTGTCGCGATAAGAAATCGTATACTCTTCCGAAGGAATAATCTTTTCGCCGTCCTTCACAGTAACAGACGGCTTTTGTTCCTTTCCGTTGAAAGCGACAGAGTCCTCAGAAAGAACAACAGTCGGTTTCTCAACTTTCTTTGGAAGAACCTTTATCGTAACACTTGCCGTAGCCGTTTCACCATTATCATAAGTGATTACAATTACAGCTGTATGCGTCCCTCCGGGAAGACCCGCTGCAGGCTGAATCAAATAAGAAGCATTATCGGTTTCACCGGATTTTACCGTTATTCCGTCTGTTTTATTCAGTATAAAACTGTTCTTCTCCTCACCTCTCAGCGCTACCGAAGCGATAGTCGTATCGCTGTTTCCGGAACTGACAATGCCAATCGGCTTTGCTCCGGGTTGTGAGTACTCATAAACGACATCGTCAAATGCCGGCGAATTAACCGAAAGTGTGTATGTTTTCGGAATAAACACTGCTTTGATTTCAACATCCTCATCGGGCGTTTTGAATACATTGTTAACAATGCTTACATTACCCGAAACCACTGTCCACCCGTCGAACAGATAACCTTCATCCGGAGCAGCAAGAAGAGTCCCTTGCATTCCGGAAACGAACAAATCTTTCCTTTCCTCCCCGCCATAGATAATTGTCCCGTCGTAATCCACAGCAGCCTTTCCGTTTCCATCGCAGGATATTGTCAAGGTTCGGATTATTCCGACTCTGTACTCAACACTGTAATCCGCTCCTGCAGGATACTGAATCTTAACAGAGCTGTAGTTGTCATGAACATAACCAAGAGACGGGTCATGTGAAAATACTCCTCCCCGGATAAAAGGTCCGTTTAAAAAGTCCATTACTTGAACAGATTCTGAACCGGAAGACCGGAATTCTCCTCCGCTGATATCATAGTTTATCTTCGCAACATCTTCTTGTGTATTATTTTGATTGTTCACTTCGCTGAAAGGAACATACCCGTAAAACTTCCCCCCACTGATGGATACCGTAATCGGCTGTTTTGTATAATGCTGACATACAGATACTGCGGCACCTTTTGTAGTCATGTTATTTCCATTTGCAAAACAATCATATTCTTCTTGATTTCCAGTAATGGTTCCTCCGGAAATTGTAAGAGCTCCCGCTCGGACTTCTATCCCGGTTCTTCCTCCTGTTATGGTTCCGCCGGATATAGTTACCTTTCCGTTAACCTGCGGCGCATATATCCCGGCACCATATCCACTGTATATAGTTCCTCCTGTGACAATAAACTCTGCATTAGTCCCCTCATTTACCCCGTCATCACTATCGTTTCCGGAAAGCCCGTACCTCGAGGATAGAATTACCCCATCGTTAATGGTAACTCTTGTATTTTTATATGCATTAATTCCTATTCCGCCGGTTATCTGTTCCGGGTCATCATATAGGGCCTTAATTGTGCCACCGTTAATAGTTCCGGCAGCATTGCTGAGGAATTGGATGGCAGGGGCGTCTCCTATAGCCTCTATCATCCCGTCGTTAATTGTCAGCATTTCTTTGATTTCTTTTCCTTTAACTTGTATGGCCGGCCCCCCTTCAGAGATAACCTCCCCGCCATTGATAACGCAACTACCCTCAACATATATGGTGTAAGAAGGCGCTTTGATTGTCCCGTCGTTAATTGTCAAATTCCCCTTATCCATAACACGTATCCCGTAGTATTTTTCTGTCTTCACTGTCCCGGATTCTATTGTCAGAGATCCTTCTTCTGTTCCGCTTCCGACTTGAATCTTAAAACTTCCGTTTCCGGTTATATTTCCGCCACCATCCTCGCAGGAGTCTTTAATTTCCACATTGGCAAAAACTGCTATTGTGTACTTCCCTGTATTCAATGTTTTGCCATTCAGGTCGATTGTCACACTCTCTCTAATTATTGTATTTGCCGTAAGCGTAATGTCCGCCCCCAGTACAATTGTACTGCCTTCCTGTGTGACAGCCGCTAATAACTTCTCTTCAGTAAAGACAGATGTAGTAGCCTCTACTGCTGCTAATCTCCCAGCCATTATCTTCATCATCACAACGCTCAGAATCAGGATCGCAAAAAACTTTTTGTTCATATCAAGTATTGCTCTTTCTATAGATTATTAAAAGGTCATAGCATCTCTTCCGCTATTTTATCAAAGCAGGAAAAATCTGGCAAGGAAAACTTAGAAACATTCCCCTAAAAGTGTTGGGCATTTTCTCATCATTGTGAACAATTGATTCACTGACTCTAAAAGCGACTATTATCTTCTCTGGACGATCCTGAACAAGAAGAATCCAATTAGTACACCTTCACGAGGAGCAGGCGGCCTTCTTTCACATTTACCGCAGCGGCCTGACCCGGAAGGACTTCGTTGCTGACGCCGTACTGGTAATCCGGTGTGATTTCCGCATCCGAAAGAGGGAACTTTGCGCCGGTTATCGTAATGCCGCGCGCGGCACCGTCGACAGCTAACAGCGAAAAATACGACACCGAGTCATCAATTACGGCTTTCTCCCTCGAAACGATCCCCATCTCGGAGTAATCATCAACGATTACCGCTTTCTTCCCAAGGGAATCTAACATCAGAAGTATCGAAACGTTTCCGAGCGTGTGATCCAGACGGGCACCGATTACACCGATCAGAAGGAAATCTTCGAAACCGCGCTTCAGCGCTTCCTTCACGGCATAAACCGTGTCGGTGTCGTCCTTGGCGCGCGGAAGGACAATCGTTTCAACCGGAAGGTCCGGCTTCTCATGCGAATCGAAGTCGCCGACAATCAGCGACGGTTTCGCCTCGAGCGCCTCCATGTGGCGCAGTCCGCTGTCGCAGTAAATGACATAATCATCTTCCCGGAGCATGCTCCGGACCCGCTCCGTCCGGTTGATGTCCGCGCCTCCGACAATTACACATCTATTCATGCCGCCCCTCCATTCTACAGCTGTAGTAAAAGCCTTTTTGTCACCATTAGTTGTCGCCAATCACCTATCTATCCGTAGGACAAATACCGTATTGCCCTAATAACTACCGGATAATAGGTTAATTACAAGATATCAATATACTCTCCCGCCAAAGCTTTGTTCATGCTTCGAACCGCGCAGAATTTGCCGCACATAGAGCAGCTGTCCTCGTGCTCCGGCGCACGGCTGTCGCGGATTGCTTTCGCGGTCTCCGGGTCAATCGCGCACTCCCACTGCTTCTCCCAGTCGAACGTTCTTCTCGCGTCCGCCATGGCGTCATCGATGTCACGCGCATGCGGAACCTTCTTCGCAATGTCGGCCGCGTGCGCCGCGATACGGGATGCGATAATGCCCTGTTTCACATCGTCTACGTTCGGAAGCGCCAGATGCTCTGCCGGCGTCACATAGCAAAGAAACGCCGCACCTGCGGATGCAGCAATCGCACCGCCGATAGCCGAAGTGATGTGATCGTAGCCGGGCGCGATATCGGTCACAAGCGGTCCGAGTACATAGAACGGCGCGCCCATGCAGAGCGTCGACTGCAGTTTCATGTTGGCTTCAATCTGGTCCATCGGCATATGCCCGGGGCCTTCGACCATAACCTGCACGTCCTTTTCCCAAGCACGCTTCGTAAGTTCGCCGAGCCGCACCAGTTCCTCAATCTGACACACGTCGCTTCCGTCCGCAAGACAGCCCGGACGGCACGCATCCCCGAGAGATATCGTCACGTCATACGCGCGGCAGATTTCAAGAATTTCATCGAAATACTCATAGAACGGGTTCTCTTCACCGGTCATGCACATCCAGGCAAATACAAGTGAACCGCCGCGGGATACGATGTTCATCTTCCGCTTATGCTTTCTGATCTGCTCGATTGTCTTACGTGTAATTCCGCAGTGAAGCGTTACGAAATCCACGCCGTCTTCCGCATGAAGCCGCACTACATCGATGAAGTCCTTCGCGGTAAGCGTCGCGAGGTCTCTCTGGTAGTGGATGACACTGTCATACACGGGAACGGTTCCGATCATTGCCGGGCACTCGGATGTGAGCTTGCGGCGGAACGGCTGCGTGTTGCCGTGCGAGGACAGATCCATGATGGCTTCGGCGCCCATATTAACGGCCGCCATAACCTTCTGCATCTCAATGTCATAATCCTTGCAGTCTCTCGACACGCCGAGGTTTACGTTAATCTTGGTGCGGAGCATTGAGCCAACTCCGTTCGGCGTAAGGCAGGTGTGAAGCCGGTTCGCGCAGATTGCGACCTGCCCGCGCGCCACAAGGTCGCGGATTTCCTCCTCCGTACGGTATTCCTTCTCGGCAACTGCCTTCATCTCGGGTGTAATGATGCCTTTTCTTGCGGCATCCATCTGTGTAGTATAGTTTCTCATATCGTATCCCTTTTGTAAATGTTTATTCTTTTATTGCCCGCATTTCGCCTCATATTCCGCTGCGAACCGGCTTTTTAAATCGAAATTATGCTTCATCGGTCCGGAACCCTTTCCGAGATCAAGCTGTGCGGAAAGCGCTCCCGAGATATACTCCTTGGCACGCTGCACCGCGTCCGTAAGCGGAAAGCCCTTTGCGAGATTCGAAGCGATTGCCGACGAAAGCGTGCAGCCCGTTCCGTGCGTGTTCGGATTGGCAATCCGCCTTCCGCAGAACCATTGAAAAGCGCCGTCCGCATACAGCAAATCGTTCGCGTCGTTGATGCTGTGCCCGCCTTTCAGAAGCACTGCACAGCCGCACTTCTTTCCGATCCGCTCCGCCGCTTTCTTCATGTCCTCTTCGCCGGTAATCTTCATTCCCGAGAGCACCTCCGCTTCCGGGATGTTCGGTGTAATGACCGTCGCGAGCGGCAGCAGCTCCGAAATCATCGCCTCTACCGCGTCATTCTTTAAAAGGGACGAACCGCTTGTCGCGACCATCACGGGGTCAACGGTCACATTTGCCGCATGATAATACCGGAGCCGTTCGGCTATGACGCGAATCAGTTCCGAAGAAGCGACCATTCCGATCTTGACGGCATCGGGCCGGATGTCGGTAAACACAGCGTCAATCTGCTCACGAAGGAATCCGGGCGTTGCCTCTTCGATGGCGCGAACGCCGGTCGTGTTCTGCGCCGTAAGTGCTGTCACGGCGGTCATCGCAAATACGCCGTTCATCGTCATTGTTTTGATGTCAGCCTGGATGCCGGCGCCTCCCGACGAATCGCTTCCCGCAATCGAAAGCGCGGTCTTCATGCCTTTCGGCAGTGCCCCGGCCTTCTCCGGCTCCCGTCCCGCTGTCAGTTCTCTTGCTTTTACAAGCAGTTCCCCTGCCGCCCGCTCCGGGTCCGCTGCTTTCATGATTGCCGAAACGACGCAGATGCCCGCGACCGGAATCCCGCTTAGAATCGAAAGGTTGTCCGCATTAAGCCCGCCGATTGCCGCAACCGGAACCGGCACCGCCTCCGCGATGTCCCGGATGGTCTCAGGCGTAGTCACCCGGGTGTCCTTCTTCGTTGAAGTCGGGTAAACCGCGCCGACTCCGAGGTAATCCGCGCCCTGCCGGTATGCTTCGAGTGCCTGCGGCACGGTCTTCGCCGTCGCTCCGACAATCTTATCGTCTCCCATAAGACGCCTCGCGACATCCACCGGGATGTCGGACTGACCGACATGCACGCCCTCGGCATCGACTGCCAGAGCAACGTCAATCCGGTCGTCGATGATTAACGGCACGCCGTACCGCTTCGTGAGCGCGTGTACCTTGCCCGCAAGAGCCGTAAATTCGCGCGCAGAACGCGTTTTCTCGCGGAGCTGGACCATCGTTACCCCGCCGCGCAAAGCCTGCTCCACACGCCTTAGAAACGTTTCTTCGTCATAATCCGTGCTGTCGGTGATGAAATACAGTCTCGGGTCAAAATCTTTCATTGCATTTTCCTCACAAAAAAGGGAACTATCCGCATGGATAATTCCCGTTCTTTCTTCTCTATCGTCCCTACGTTGGCATTATCCAAATCAGGTTACCGGTCGAAGGTGATGCCTTCCTCTCAGCCCGGAACACGGGCTCCCGTCATTTTCTATTGACTATTTCTTCCGGAACCGGGAGAACAGTCCTTTTTTCTTCGTTTCTTCTTTCACAAGCGGTCCGCGCACGCCCTTTACATCCATGATGTAGATGCCGCTCACCTTAAGTTTGGCTTCCTTCTTCACCGGAATAAGGTCGAATACCTTCTCGTCGCACATCAGCGAGCGAATCTGCGGTCCGACCTTCGCCTTAACGACCGCGACCTTGGTACGTCTTGCGTACTTCGGCGTCTGGTCTATGACAACCTGCGGGAAGCCTGCCTCCGACATCCGCATGCGCTTCTTATCGATAATCAGCGCGGAAACCATCTGCGAGTTGGCCATCATCTCCTGCATGACCGCGTCGTTCTTCTTCTGCATCTTGCGCCCTACGAAGTAAAGCACGATAATCAGAGCTAAAAGCACGGCAACGATAATCAGCGCTGCCAGAACCCAGCCGTTTAACCCGAAAACCAAAGCGGGACTTAACCAATTCATAACAAACCTCCGACACATTCAAACTGCAAAAACAATCATAGCATTTATCGGCGTAAAATGCAACCGCGAATCCTTTCGGTACCTATATGTCGAGCGCCTCAATCTTATCGGCAACCTTCCCGCGGAAGAACAGAACATAAGCAATGCCCGCAAGGAAGAATGCGGCGAAGACGTCGACTAAGGAATGCTGCTTCACGAAGACGGTTGAGCAGCTGATGAATACGCCGAGCACGCAGACGACCCATTTAGACCAGAGCGGCGTATGAACCCGCTTACAGGCGCCGAAACCGCACATGATCGCGAGCGTATTGAACACGTGGATGCTCGGAAGCACGTTGGTCGGCGTATCGGTCTTGTACATCGTCCGGGCAAGCCGCATCGCGATGTTGTCGCGTGCGATTGCTTCGAGGTCCGGCCGAAGATCCAGCCCGTTCGGGTACACGACGTTGACAATGAGGAAGATAGTCATTCCGAAGTACAGGAAGCAGATTGTCTTCAGATACGCCTTCTTGTCCCGGAAGAACAGCCACATGCCGACAACGGCGATGTACGGAAACCAGATGTAATACGGAAAGAAAAACCATTCGATGAACGGAATTTTCCGGTCGAGTGAGATGCCGATAATGTGGTAGTCCGTGATAAACCGCTCTTCGAGAACGAAGATGATCATGTAAAACGGAACATAAAAGAGCGTCCACCAGTACCGGAACCATTCCTTTTTGAGTTTCATAAAGATCCCCTAATTAAAGTGATAAATCTTTCTGGCAATGACATATCCGATGCGGATTACCGCATTGGTAAAGAAGTTGGTGCGGCGGATGAAACGCACGCCGAAAATCTTATGCAGATGGCGGTACGCACCCTGATAGCGTGTCTGTGTCCGCATCCAGAAGGTCTTCTTGGCCTCAATGCTCGCCTTGTCGCCGTGACGCACGTAAAGCGCGGAAACAATCGCGCACATAACCGCCATGTACTGCACCATATAACGGCGCAGCCGCGGGCTCTCGACACGGTCCAGATCGTGCATGCCGAACATCGTGTAGGCAATCTGTTCCTGCTGGTCGATCCGGCTGAACATCACCTTCTCGTTGACCGACTGGTCCACGCGCCCGATGAAATAATGATACAGATCAAAATCGAAATAGAAAATCTTCTTTACGAACGGAAGCGGATAAAACGCATAAAGGTTATCCACGTAAAATGTGTGTTTCGGAAGTCTGAGTCCGCAGTTCCTTAACATCTCAAGGCGGTATGTGATTGAATGCATCAGGATGTTCTGCCCGAAGCTCAGCTTCTTCGTGTCATCCCAGGTGAACGGAACTTCTACCGGCAAAGCGGACGCGTAGCTGACCTCTTTCGGTTTCTCGCCGACATGCTCGTAAACGTAGTTCGTAAGAACCATGTCGTAAACCGTGCCGCCGATGCGGTCCTCGTTAAGGCGGTCCATCATAATCTTCAGGTTGTCGGTGTTGATCCAGTCATCGCTGTCCAACACGCGGTAGTAAAGTCCGCTCGCATTGGCAACGCCGTGCATGACTGCGTCGCCGTGTCCGCCGTTCTCTTTATGAAGATACCGGACAATTCCGGGATACTTCTCTTCATACTCATGTGCAATTGCAGCCGTTCCGTCGGACGAACCGTCGTCCACAATCAGCACCTCAAGGCGGTCCCCGGCGGGAACTACGGAATCCAGTGCCTTACGCACGTAATCCTGCGAATTAAAGCACGGAATCGCAATCGTCAATAGCTTCTCTGTCATAATCTGTCACTCTTCTCCATTCCAGCAATATGTGCAAAGTTTATCCGGATCAATCCCCACAGATGCGACCATGTCATCGAGACGGTTGTAGCGGAGCGTCGTGAACTTCATCTGACGGCAGATGCTGTCAAGCATCTTCTGATAACGCTCGCTGTCGGGGTCGCAATATTCTTTCAGTACTTCCACGCTGACCTCGTCGGTTCCCTCAAGCTCGGCGATGGTGCGTCTGGCAATCAGCTCCATCTCGGACTTGGACCGCGAGAAATTCAGGTACTTACAGCCGAACAGAAGCGGCGGACATGCAGGTCTTACATGAACCTCGGTTGCGCCGCTCTCAAACAGGAACTCGGCAGTCTCGCGAAGCTGCGTGCCGCGGACAATCGAGTCATCGATGACAACCATGCTCTTTCCCTTAATCAGGTCCGGCACGGCAATCAGTTTCATCTTCGCAATCAGGTCACGGTTCTTCTGCATCGTCGGCATGAAGGACCGGGGCCATGTAGGCGTATACTTGATCAGCGGACGTGAGAACGGAATGCCGGCCGCGTTCGAGTAACCGATTGCGTGGGCCGTTCCGGAGTCCGGTACACCAACAACGATGTCGGGTTTGATATGGTCGCGTTTCGCAAGCGCCTCGCCGCAGCGGTAACGCATCTTCTCAACGCTGATGCCCTCATAAGTCGAGGACGGATATCCGTAGTAAATCCAGAGGAACGTGCAGATCTTCATCTTCGCGTTCTCGGGAAGGTAAAGCGTCCGCAGGTTCTCTTCGTCAAATACGACGATTTCGCCCGGCTTCAGTTCCTTAACCGGAGCAAACCCGAGGTTCGCAAAAGAGCAGCTCTCGAAGGCCGCGCAGTAAGCGCCGTCCTTATGTCCGATGCAGATCGGCGTACGGCCGAAGCGGTCACGTCCCGCATAAATGCCGCGTTCCGTGAGGACCAAAAGCGAAAGGCTGCCGTCAATGACTTCGAGTGCATACCGGATACCGTCTATGAAATTTTCCTTCTGGTTGATGAGTGCCGCCACAAGCTCGGTCGGGTTGACGTTTCCGTTGCTCATGACGAAGAAATGAGAATTGTGGCGGAGAATCTCCTCCTGAAGTGCGTCGACGTTGTTGATCTTTCCGACGGTGGTTACGGCAAATGTGCCGTGGTGCGAATGTACCATGATCGGCTGGGGCTCGAAATCCGAAATGGAACCGATTCCGAACGAGCCGTGCATGGAATTGGCTTCCTTATCAAACTTGGTTCGGAACGGGGAATTCTCAATCTTGTGGATTGCCTTGGCAAAGCCGTCCTCCCGGTCATATACCGCCATTCCGGCTCTTCGCGTGCCGAGATGAGAATGATAATCCGTTCCGAAGAACAAATCGAAAATACAGTCCTTCTTGCTCGCTACGCCAAAAAATCCGCCCATACCATATGCCTCTTTTCCAAGTTGTTTCGTCGAATAAAACAGGAAAGCGACTTTTTTTACTATAGTAAAAAAGTCCGCCGCGTGAATACTAACACATACCTAAAACCCTGTCAACCGATTTCCCGAAAGTTCACAAAAAAGTTACGTATGAACAAAAAATCCCTCATCCGTTTTCCGCGGATGAGGGATGATTTCCGCTATATGCTTCGTTTCCGTCTCACGAACCGGACGCCGGTCAGCATCAGAAGCATTACGCAAAGGCAGATGCCGTAGAACATCACATTTTTCGTAACGGTACTGTTCTCCTGCCGCCCGGAAGAACTGCCGGGGAAGGAGGAAGGCCGGTCACCTCCCCTGCCGGAGAAAGCGCTGAAATCAAAGTCTTCAAAGACGTTTCCTTTGTCTTCCCCGGACTGCGTATCGGACCTGGGTCCTGTCCTCTTTCCGGCTTTGATGAAGTTCTCGCCGGAGAAACCTCCCATGTTGAACTGCCCCATCTCCTTCACGTTGATGTCCGATGCATCCACGAAGTTCTCCGTATTGTTTCTCTGCTCGCTGTCGGTCGAAGGAATCGTGCCGTTCAGCTGGCCTTCGATGCTCTGTGCGCGAAGCCCGACGACGTTATAAAGAATCTGTGCCGCGTTATCGTACTCCTCGTAAGTGTAGAACGCGGTCGGGTCCGTTTCCACAAGCAAATCGATCCGGCTCCGGATCCGGCTGTACACTTCGTCGAACCGTCCGCCGTACACGTACTCTTCGACGAGCTGCCTTAAGTACTCATGGTATCTTTCGAGGTACTCCTCGTTCTCAAGAAGCGCGTTGAAGAATTCGGTGCCCGAGAACGGGGTGTCAATCGCGTCGTTGACCATTTCGGTCGCGTCGCCCGAGCTTCCCATCGACATGCCTCCGAAGGAAAGGTTGTAATCCCACGGTATAATGTTCAGCTGCCCGTCGTATTCGTACAGGTAATAGTTATGCGCCATCGAGCCGGACAGGCTGTCCATATTGACGGCAAATGTGTGCACGGCCATGTACTTCAGCACGTTGTCCACGTCGAGGTATTTCTCAAGGTCGGTGCCTTCGCTGATGTTCTTCAGTGCCTCGACGACTCTTCGGTGGTCAGCCTTTCCGGTCGCGGTAATCTCACCCTCCCAGATGGTCGAGTAGTTATCAAGATCGTCGCCGTTATAATTCAGATTCGCTCCTCCGCCGCTTCCGCGGGAACCGCCTCCCCTGTCGGCGAAATCGGACTTGTCAAAGTCGCTCATGTCCGGCATGCTCTGTCCGCTGCCCTGTCCGGACCGGTCTCTTCCGCCTGATTTCCCCCTTCCGGAGTCGGATTTGCCGAAATCCGACTCGCCGGAACCGGGAAAGCCGCTTTGACCGCCGAAGTCAGGGGGATTGTTGTCAGGGTCAAAGTTGAAGCTGCCGTCACCGCCCATGTCGGGCATGCCGCCGGGATTGAAATCGAAACCGCCTCCGCCGGGAAATGACATGCCTCCGGGCGCACTGCCTTCACCGTCGCCGGAATCGGACGACTTGTTGCCGCCCATCTCCATGCTGTCGGGTTTATACAGTTCTCCGTCCTGCGTGCCGAAGTTCCGGAGCATGAAGCTCTCCTCCACCGCCTCGAGCGCCAGGTACACGCCTCGGTACTCTCCGTTCAGAGACACCTTCGCGAAGTTATAAAGCGAAGCGTCCGCGCCGATGTATTGGTACATATCATAGATAATCGCTTCCTTCATGTTGGTCGCGTCGGCGTAATTGTTGTTCAGAATCAGCTTGTCGAGTCCGTAGCAGGTCTGCCCCTCCACGAAGTGCCCGAATTCAAGCTTCAGGCTGTACCGGTCGCTGTCGGGGTCGGACACGATTGCCGAAAGGCTTGTGTTCCCTTTCGGGCGGATTGCCACGTTCTTAACCGTCAGCCCGTTGATGACCACGTCGCACACGTAGTACTCCTCGGTCATCGCATTTGCAAGCATCTCGTTCCAGTCATCCTCATCCATCTGAATATCGATGGTAATAATCTCGTCCGTATTGAACAGCTCCGACTCATACTCCATCCGGATGCCGGTCCCGCCGAGCCGTTTTGTAAGGGTATCCGAACACGCAATCGCCAGAATACACAGCACGACCGCAAGAGCCGTAATTGCCGCTATGATTTTGGTTATATGCTTCTTCATTGCGCTACCTCTGTTTTCTAAGAAACGTACTCTCCGTTAAATGTGACAAGTGTCGCTCCGGACACGCCGCCCACTTCGTTGACACGGTTTACAAAACCGGTGGAAGCATCCTTCAAACGGATTTCCGTGGTCAGTTCGATGCCCGTCTCATTTACCGTCTTAGCCTTTACAAGATACTTGCTGACAGAGCTCTCAATCAGCTTCATCGCCTGCTCTTCCGCCTTCTCGTCCTTGCAGTCGATGATCAGGATGTACGGGGTGTCATGCGTCTTCCAGTTGGAGAACAGAAGAAGAATGATGCCGGTCACAACCGAGCCGATTACGGCGAGCGGAATCATTCCCGCGCCGATTACGATGCCTGCTGCGATAGCCCAGAACAGGAAAACGATTTCCATCGGTTCCTTAATCGCCGCACGGAAGCGGACAATCGAAAGGGCGCCTACCATGCCGAGTGACAGAACGACGTTCGACGTAACCGCCATGATCACAAGCGTCGTCACTAAGGACAGTCCGACAAGAGACATTGCAAAACCCGTGGAATACATGATTCCGCTGAAGGTTTTCTTATAAATCAGGAACACGAAAAGCCCGATTACAAGGGCAAAAAGCATACCGATTACCGTGTCGATAATCGAAAACTCCGTAACGTTCTGTAAAAAGCTGGATTTGAAAATGTCGCTGAATGTAACAGTCAGATATGAAGTCATTGGTTTATCCTCCGTAATGTTTTATTAACCGAATCTGCGGCATGCGCCGTATTTGGAAAATGCCTGTTGCCGGATGCCCGGAACCTGTATGATGTCCTGAATGATGCCCGGCAGGAATGCGTCGTATTTTACCTCAAGGATCCGGTCCTTTGGGGTGTCGGTCGCGCTGATATCGTCCGTTTTCCCGGTCAGGAACTCCTGCCGGAACAGGCTCGTGCGTACTTCCGAGTCAAATGTGACTCTCACATTTCCCGCGCGGTATATATAAGGTTCCCGCACGTAAGAAACGAGCACCTTCGGCCTGAGCCTCTGGTAATTCATCTTCGCCGAAAGCTCGCGGACGAGCTCTTCGGGATGCGATTTCATCCACCCGCGGTCGCCCTGCAGCAGCTTCCTGCACTCCTCTTCGGTGATGCGGGCGTCGTATTTCAGGCAGAGATTGTTGATTTTCATCTTCTTCTCAAGCGTGATAAACGAAAGGTCGTCGTTATAATAACGGATACGGAACTTCTCCCTCTTCGAAACGCCGTCAACCTTCTCGCGGAGCGCTTTGTCTTCGGTGTTGTCAAAGTAGATGCTCCGGATCCGGTAGCGGCCGTCTTCCATGGTATGCGGGTCTTTTTCCATGACGGCGGCAAGCCGTTTTCGCATTGCGAGATAATCACCGTACGCGATCTGATATTTCATTTCATGACGGTACTGCTTCTCCTGCATCTTTTTTCCTCCTTTCCCTCTCCCCCGGACGGGGTTTTTCCTTTCACTGGGCATATCCTATCGCACCAACCTAAAATGAGACTTAAGGAAAGCAGAAAAAAATGACGAAATCCCATATCTGCCCGGGCGGATTTATGTGAACAATTACCATTGACAATTATAGTAGTAAAATGATACTATCTTGTCAGCAACAGGAAGGGAAGGTACAGCTTATGAGCGAAGAGAACAAGAATCAGGCTCCCGACAAGAAGGAAGAGCCTGCCCGCGAAGAGAGCGGGTTTAAGAAATTCCTGAACAAAAAGAACATTGTGATCTCCGGGAAGCGTTACGGAATCGATGCCCTCGGCGCGATGGCGCAGGGCCTGTTCGCATCCCTTTTAATCGGTACGATTATCGCGACGCTCGGTGAACAGTGCTTAAAGATTGTTCCCGAGGGTTGGACCGTTTTGGAGAAAATCTGTAAGTACTTCGTAACAATCGGTACTTACGCGAAGGCAGCAGCCGGACCGGCCATGGCGGTTTCCATCGCCTATGCTTTGCAGGCTCCGCCGCTTGTCCTCTTCTCCTCGATTGCGGTCGGTGTCGCAGCCAACGGCGAAGGCGGCGCAGGCGGCCCGCTCGCGGTTCTTCTGATTGTGATTATTTCGACCGAGCTCGGCAAACTCGTTTCGAAGGAAACGAAGGTCGACATTCTGGTTACGCCTTTTGTTACCGTATTCAGCGGCGGTCTGCTGGCCATCCTCTGCGCACCGCATATCGGCTGGGCGGCAAGTCAGGTCGGAACGTTTATTAACTGGGCAACCGATCAGGTTCCGTTCGTAATGGGTGTTCTGATCTCCGTTGTAATCGGTATCGCGCTGACGCTTCCGATCAGCAGTGCAGCAATCTGCGCGGCCATCGGAATCACCGGTCTTGCAGGCGGCGCCGCGGTTGCGGGCTGCTGCGCGCAGATGGTCGGATTTGCCGTAATGAGCTACCGCGAGAACAAAGTCGGCGGTCTTGTTTCCCAGGGACTCGGCACAAGCATGCTTCAGATGGGCAACATCGTCAAGAATCCGCGCATCTGGATTCCGCCGATTCTTGCTTCCGCCATTACCGGACCGCTTTCCACATGCGTCTTTAAGATGACGATGAACGGCGCTCCGATCTGCGGCGGTATGGGTACCTGCGGACTTGTCGGACAGATCGGCGTCATCACCGGATGGACCGCAAGCGGCGTCAACCCGGGTGTGATGGAATGGACCGGACTCGTGCTTCTCTGCTTCATCCTTCCCGCAATTCTTTCCGTAATCTTCTGCAACATACTTCGGAAGATCGGCTGGATCAGGGAGAACGATCTGAAGCTTCCCGAGAACTAAGCAATTCGATATTTCAGTCAAAGAAAAGGGGCTGCCTCACGGCAACCCCTTTAAATATTCGTCAATTCCTTTTGCCGCCGCTTTACCGGCCCCCATCGCGAGAATGACGGTCGCGGCGCCGGTAACGGCGTCTCCGCCGGCGAACACGCCGGTTCTTGTCGTCATGCACGACGCTTCATCGATAATCAGTCCGCCGCGGCGGTTGACCTCCATGCCTTTGGTCGTGCTTGTAAGAAGCGGGTTCGGACTCGTTCCGAGCGCCATGATAACCATGTCCGCGTCAATCACAAACTGGGAACCCGGGATTTCCACGGGACTGCGCCGTCCGGAAGCGTCGGGTTCGCCGAGCTCCATGCGGATGCAGCGTACGCCGCTGACCCAGCCCTTCTCATCTACGAGAATCTCTTCCGGATTGCACAAGAGATCAAAGAGGATGCCCTCTTCCTTCGCGTGGTGCACTTCTTCGGCACGTGCCGGAAGTTCGGCCTCACTTCTTCGGTACACGATATGCGTTTCGGCACCGATCCGGAGTGCGGTTCTTGCCGCATCCATCGCAACGTTTCCGCCTCCGACCACGACAACCTTCTTCGCGCGCATCACGGGCGTATCGGAATCTTCGAGATAAGCCTTCATCAGATTGCTTCTCGTCAGGTATTCGTTCGCCGAGAACACGCCGCTTGCCTGTTCTCCGGGAATTCCCATGAATTTCGGAAGTCCCGCGCCGGAGCCGACGAAGACGGCCTCAAAACCTTCCTCTTCGAACAGCTGGTCAATTGTTACCGACTTGCCGACGATTACATTTGTCTCAATGGTCACGCCGAGTTTCTTTACATTCTCAATCTCGGGGATCACGACATCATCCTTCGGGAGACGGAATTCGGGGATTCCGTACACGAGAACGCCGCCCGGTTTATGGAGCGCTTCGAAGATGGTTACGCTGTATCCGAGCTTTGCAAGGTCGCCTGCGCAGGTCAGTCCGGCAGGGCCGGAACCGATTACTGCAACCTTATGGTTATTCGGTTCTACAGTTGTAGTCGGAGCCCATCCTTCCGCTCTCGCGGTATCGCCTACGAAGCGTTCGAGCTTGCCGATTGAGACCGCTTCTCCTTTGATGCCTCTTATGCAGCGGCCTTCGCACTGCTTCTCCTGCGGACATACGCGGCCGCACACGGACGGCAGCGCGCTCGCTTCGCTGATGACTTCGTATGCGCCTTTGATATCGCCGGTTTTCACATGAGCGATGAAATCGGGAATGCGGATGCTGACCGGACAGCCTTCCATGCAGAGCGGCTTCCTGCAGCCGATGCAGCGCTGCGCCTCTTCGATTGCTTCCGCTTCGTTATAGCCGAGGCACACTTCTGAAAAATTCGTTGCGCGGACCTTCGGGTCCTGCTCGCGCACAGGTACTTTCTTCATCGGATCACCCATTACGCTTCTCCTCCGCATAATCCGCAACCGCCGTGATGCGTGTTGCCTTCCTTCTCTCTGAGATAAGCGCGTCCTTCCGCGGTCTTGTACTGTGCGGAGCGCTTCATGGCTTCGTCGAAATCCACGAGATGTCCGTCAAATTCCGGTCCGTCCACGCAGGCGAACTTCACTTCGCCGCCGACGGAAAGCCGGCATCCGCCGCACATTCCGGTGCCGTCAACCATAATCGGGTTCATCGATACAACAGTCTTGATGCCGTACTTTTTGGTAGTCAGGCTGACAAACTTCATCATGATCATCGGTCCGATGGCGACGCAGATATCGTAATGCTTTCCTTCCGAAATCAGGTCTTCAAGACACTTGGTAACCATTCCGGAGCGTCCGTAGGAGCCGTCATCGGTCGTTACATGCACTTCTTCGGCTACGGCACGCATTTCTTCTTCCAGGATGACGAAATCCCTGTTCTTGGCGCCCAGAATCACTTCTGAGGGCACTCCGTGCTCCTTAAGCCACTTCACCTGCGGATAAACCGGTGCCGAACCGACGCCGCCCGCGATGAAGAGAATGCTCTTCTGCTTCAGTTCTTCAATCGGCGTCTCGCAGAATTCGGAAGGTTTGCCGAGCGGTCCGACGAAATCCGCGATGCAATCGCCCGCATTCAGACGGGACAGGCGGAGGCTTGCTGCTCCGACTACCTGGAACACGATTGTAATCGTTCCCGTCTCACGGTCATAATCGCAGATGGTAAGCGGAATGCGCTCGCCTTCTTCATCCGCGCGCAATATGATAAACTGCCCCGGGAGGCAGTTCTTTGCTACCCGGGGAGCACTTACGACCATCGTAAAGATACCGGCCGCAGGTTCTGTTTTACTGAGAATCTGATACATTTATAATTCCTCTTTAACTGATTGTGTCATTGCCGTCGTCCGGCTTTGCCGCATCATCCGCCTGTGCGGTGTCCGGCGTTTCTTCGTTTACAACCTTCCCGCCGAGTTCAATGCGCTCAAGTTCCTGGTCGTCGATAACCAGAGAAATGCCGTTGTTCCAGAGCGGGGTGTTGTTGTTGATCTCTTCGCGCTCTTTCTCAAACGCCTTGTCCCTGCGTCCGCTGATAACCGCGAGAATCAGAAAAACAATTGCGATTCCGAGGAAAACAGCGCTTAATATCATATTGGTAATCGACAGCTTGGTCGTCTTTAATTCGATGTAATAAAGAAGGAATCTGTCCTCGTAACTCGAGAGGCCCCAGTCCTTGATGGACTGTTTCAGGTGCTTTGCAACCTCGCCGTCCACTTTCTTAATGCGTCCCTGATAGGTGATGGACTTCGTCTTGCTTTCCGCCTTGCCGTCCGCCCAGTTCCAGTAACTGTTATACACGGCTTCATAATCGCTGAACAGCTTCGAGTTGACCTTCACGCCGATCAGATCATAATCGAAGGAATCATCGGAAGGAACCAGATACCAGCGGTTTACTTCCTTGCCGTCGTTCGTTTCGGAGCAGTAGCAGGCCCATACGGTATCCGTTTCGCCTTTTACCATCATGCCTTCCTTATAATCGCTCTGCTTTATGTCTTTCAGATCCGGAGCGGTCTTAAGGGCCAAATAATCTTTCGTCGAAGGAATTCCCAGTATCACTGCAAGAACCAGGAAGAATAATACGCCGATCAGTTTCTGAGCGTTTTTCATATGTCTACTCCAATTCCGCGCCGGAGCGCGTTATTCTCTTTCCGGTCCTTTCTTATGAAAGGATGTCTATGAAAATCATTATATCTGCAGGAAGAGATTTGTGCAAGGGAAAACGAAAATCCGTTGCATTTTCCGCTTCTCTTTGCTATAATATGTCCCACAAATGCGTGATTTACGCGGAAAGAGGTGCACTATGAAGAAGCTCATCGGATTTCTCTGCGGCGCTGTTGCCGTACTCGCCGGCGCTTACGCCGTGATTCGCCTGATTAACCGGAAACGTTTTCAGGAACAGACTTTTTCGGAGGAAGACCCCGATGAAGATATCTTCGAGGATGACCCCGAGATTACCGGCGAGAATCCCGTTTATGTTTCCGACCGTTCCGGCGACGGCAACGTCGACACGTTCATGATGGACACGACCGGCGACGGCAAGATTGACACGGTCCTGCTTGATACGACCGGCGACGGCGAGGTTGACACGGTTCTGACCGACACAACCGGCGACGGCGAACTGGACACCATCTACACGGATTTCAATTAAAGAATTTCGAGGGCTGCCGCTTCTGCGGCGGCCTTTTTTGTTCCGCACGGCGAAAAGGCAACCCGGATGGCAAGAAACAACCATATGGGTTGCCTTTTAATCTGGCAAAAGGGCGAAAAAGCAACCCGGAAAGCGTGAACTATCAGAAACGGTTGCTTTTTGCCCCAACACGAAGCAAAAAAGGCAACCCAACAGCTGAACAACAGGAATTGACGTTGCTTTTGCCCCGTTACGCACTTCGAGCCCGGCTTTTGGCCGGGCTCGTGTAATGTCGGGATATTTCCAAAATGGTTTTAGAAGAAGTCGATGTCTTCGGCAGGCTGCTCTTCGTCACCGTACTTTTCGCTGTTGCGCTGACGGATCTGTGCAAGCTTTTCTTTCAGTTTCCGAAGGCGGTCATCGTCGTCGGTCTTCACCGGCGCGGGCGCTTCATCAGCGGGCACGTCCTCTTCTTCCCCGGGAAGCCCGGGCTCGTCGTAGGACGGAAGCTCAGGTTCTTCCTGCGGAACTTCGGGTTCCTCTTCAGCCGGAACTTCCGGCTCGTCCTCAAGCGGAATCTCCGGCGCCGCGTAGTAGGTGAATCCGGAATCCTCGTATGCGGGTGCTTCAGGTTCTTCCTGCGGTACTGACGGCTCTTCATCGGCAAGTGCCTCAGGCTCGTCAAAAGACGGTACCTCAGGTTCGTCGTATACGGGCGCCTCAGGTTCGTCGTACACCGGTGTCTCAGGCTCATCGTCCATCGGAAGCTCCGGTTCTTCATCCATCGGAAGTTCGGGCTCGTCGTCCATCGGGAGCGCAGGCTCGTCATCCATCAGGAATTCCGGTTTTTCCTTCGGAAGCTCCGGCGCGGGCTTCGGAAGGTCATCCTCGTCCGCATCGTCGAACGTGTCACTTAACGGCATCTGGTTCAGCGCTTCCGGACGGACGAAATCTTCGTCGTCATCGTCTTCGCTCATCCAGGCAGGCTCGGTCTTCTTAGCGAAGGACTTGAGCTTGTAGCCGTTCGGATTGTAGTAGTCTTCGGACTCTTCCGGCTCCTCGGTCTCATCGGTCGCGTCAAATCCGAAACCGCGGAACGTCGGAATCACGAAATCTTCCAGAATCTCACGCTCGGTGCTGACCGGCTTCTTGCCGTACAGTCCGATTTCCTCTTCCTCTTCGGGAGTGATGATGTCTTCCGGATTCGGCTCTTCCTCTTTCGGCTCTTCTTCGGGCGTGTCCTCAGCGCGGCCGCCGTACAGATAATCCTCGAAGGACAGGTACTCGTCTTCCGGCTCGGACTCTTCCGCTGCTTCGGCGGTTTCTTCCGCCGCAGGACCTTCGGCAGTCTCAACAGGCTCTTCCGCCGCAGGTTCCTCATCAGCCTCCGCGGGTTCTTCCGCTGCGGGCTCCTCGAGAATCATGGGCTCATATTCAAGCGGCGCCTCGACGAAGGAAGTGTCTTTCACGGGCTCTTCCTTGGCGGGCGTTCCGGCTACGAATACCGGCATGAAGAGATCTTCCGAGAACGGAGTGGCTTCGATAACCGGCTGCGTGGCCGCTTCTTCAGCGGTTTCGGCAACTTCTTCTGCCGCATCCGAAATCTCTTCGGCTGTCTCTGCGATTTCCTCAGCAGGCTCTTCGAAAGCACCGGCAAATGCCATGGCTGCTTCTTCGGCGCTCTCAACAGCTTCCTCTGCGGTTTCTTCCGCCGCCTCAGCAGCTTCTTCGATATTCTCTTCTGCAGTATCAGTCACTGCTTCAACAGCATCTTCTGCGGTCTCAATTGCTTCTTCAACCGTATCTTCAGCAGTTTCCGCAATTTCTTCCGCTGCATCCGAAACTTCTTCAACAGCTTCTCCGGCTGCCTCGGCGATTTCCTCTGCAGGCTCTTCAACCGCTTCGGCAAATGCCATAGCCGCTTCTTCAGCACTCTCAACGGCTTCCGCTGCGGTTTCTTCCGCCGCTTCGACAGTTTCTTCGATATTCTCTTCCGCTGCCTCGGTTACTTCCTCTATCGCCCCGGTAACCTCCCCGGCCGCTTCCTCAGCTGCCTCTTCAGCACTCTCTACGGCTTCCTCAGCAGCTTCTTCAACAGTTTCTGCTGCTTCTTCAACAGCTTCGGCAGCCTCAGTGATTTCTTCAACCGTTTCTTCCGCTTCCTCAACAGCCTCTTCCGCCGGAGCGGGCTCTTCGGTTGTCTCGGCAGCAACGGCGGCGGTGGCGGCAGCTGCCGCAGCAGCGCGGGCAGCTTCCTCTTCGGCGATGACTCCGCTGAAGTCGTTATAATCGATTTCCTTCACCGGCTTCGGACGGAAGCTCTCGGCGAAGTCCTCGGGAAGGAATCCTTCCGCAAGCGCTTCCTGATAAGCTCTGGCAACTTCGTCCGCGTTGTATTCGCCGGCAAATGCGTGTGCGATATGATCTTCGGTTCCCGCAGTTTCTTCGGTCTGCTGCGTCTCTTCCGTTACCTGCTCTTCCGCAGCGGCTTCGGCGGATTCGGCGGCTCCGGAGGCTTCCAAAGCCTCTGCCTCTGCCTCGGCCTGTGCCTTTGCTTCCTCCGCGATTCTCGCCTCTTCGGCAAGACGGGTCTCTTCTTCAGCTGCGCGAGCAGCCTCAGCCTTCTTAGCTTCCTCCGCTATGCGGGCTTCCTCAGCAAGCCGTACGGCTTCTTCCTCTGCTATACGGGCCTCTTCCGCAAGGCGGGCGGTTTCTTCTTCTGCAAGTCTGGTTGCTTCTTCTTCGATGCGCTGACGCTCTTCCTCGGCAAGTCTTTCTTCCTCGGCACGGCGGGCTTCTTCGGCAAGCCGTGCGGCCTCAGCCTCTTCCGCTTCTCTTGCGGCCTTGGCGGCGAGTGCCTGCTCGCGGGCCTTCGCCTCGCGTGCGGCACGCTCTTCCTCTTCGCGTTTCTCGGCCTCATCCATAGCCCGGAGTTCTTCGCGGATCCGGCGGATTTCCTCTTCCGGATCGGTTACGGGCGTTGCGGCCGTTTCCTCTGCCGCGGCAGTACGTTCTGTCGAGGAATCTTCCAGTGCCTGCTGCGGTGCCTTCATACCGAGCGCCTTCACATGGCTCGAAAGCTCTGCGGTGGACTCCAACAGTTTCGCATACATCTCGGTCATCCGGGCGTAAGTCTCGGACAGGCTCGCGATGCTCTTCTCATCCTCCTCAAGACGGTTCGCAAGTACCTCTTCCCAGTTGCTCTCTTCGTGAACAACCTTGCGCTCCGTCACAATCGTCTTCATATAGTATTCTTTGTAAGTCACATTGTTCCCGAATACGCAGAACAGTCCGACACCGACGGCAATCAGCATGATGCCGCAGATGGAATTGTACTGAAGCGAGATAACGTCGGTCAGAAGAAGCACGCCGCCGACAAGCATCAGAAAACTGATAACCATTCCGATTACCGAGAACACGCGCACCACGTTCCGGTGCTCGAGCTTCTGGTCGCGGTCGTAGACAATCTCTTCCTTAAGCGACTTCTGCAGGCGCGAACCGCTTACAGGCACCGTCACAACAGGCTCGGGATCAACTGCCTCGGCAGCTGTCTTCGGCTCGGTCTTCTCCATAACCTCCGGCTCAGGATCCCGGTACACCGGCGTCTCTTCCTTCTTATCGCCGGTCTCGGGCTTCTTGTCGTCCATCTTGTTGTACAGCTTCTTCATCGCCTCGAACGGGTCATCGGAAGTTCCTTCCGGGTGCCCCTTCGCGTCGGCCTTCGCCTTGTGTTTCTTCATATCTACCTCCTCCGTCTCCGCAACAAACTGACGCGTCGTGGCGAACAGCGTCAGCAGGATTGCCGCGAGAAATGTGACTTCATGTATCAGATATGTGATATTCCATGTCGCATGCTCCGCGCCGTCTGCCCCCTCGTAAACCCAGCACAGATAAGTCTCAAAACCCGGACTGATTTTCTCAATGGCCTTCACGGCATCGGGAATGCAGAGAATCAGCGTTCCCGCCAGCGAGGCGATGACAATGCCGACAGCCAGATGTCTGGTTGCATATGTCTCCCCGCTTGCCGCAAGCCAGAAGGACCAGCCCACGAGAAATGCGAATACCAGAAAAATCCAATAACATCCGTCCGTCATGGACAGGAACACAAGCCCCAGGCAGTAAAACCCAATCGGGATAAGCAGGAATGTCAGTGATTTCTTGGCAAGCGAAAACAGGAAAACCGCCAGTAACCCCACACCGATTACCTGAATCAGCCAGCCCGCTCCCGAAAGCACGTCATCCGCGAAGGGCGCATTCGTGCAGAAGATTGCGGCTATTCCGCCGGTTCTCCATATAAAGAAAAGGATTGCTCCGGAGATGATCGCCAGAACTGCCGCCGCATACGGAAGCAGCGAATCCTTTCGAATCTGAAGTTTTGCCTTAATCATCAGCTTCGTACCTCCATTACGGAATATTTTACCACATTTAACAGTTGAATTCCACTATAATTGAAAAAAAACCTAAATAACAAAAACAGTTCGGAAAAGGATAAAAAAATCTATGTCGCGCGGGGGAAAACTCTGCTATACTTTTCCCAGAAAGCACGGGAGGAATACTGTCATGAAGATACATGTAAACCAGGTCGGTTACCGCACCGGTTCCCCGAAATATGCAATGATTGCAAGCAAAGAGGAGCCCAAGGGTGCGTTTTACCTTGTGAATGCCGAAGACACTACACGAGTAGAGTTGACTGTTTCCAAGTTCGGAAAGGATTCTTACTCGGAAGATGCCCTCTGGATAGCCGATTTCAGCCAGGTTAAGACGGAAGGTCGTTATTTTATCGAATACTACTCCTGTAATCTGCGCTCGGAAACCTTTTCCATAACCGCCAACCCCTACGAAAGCCCGCTTCACGATCTGCTGCGCATGTTCTATTTTATGCGATGCGGCTGCGAGCTGACCGAGGAATTTGCCGGCCCTTATCATCATAAGAGCTGCCATGACGGAAATGTGATCCGCTACACGGACGGCGCTCTCCTGCCCCCGATTACGGGCGGCTGGCATGACGCAGGCGACTACGGGCGCTACGTTTCGCCGGGAGCGGTTGCAGCCGCGCATCTTCTGTACGCGTTCGAACTCTTTCCCGCGAAATGTCCCGCACTGAACATCCCCGAAAGCGGGAACGGCGTGCCGGACATTCTGAACGAATGCCGCTACGAGCTTGAGTGGTTCTTAAAGGTACAGTTTGAGGACGGAAGCGTATCCCACAAGCTGACGACCGAGCGTTTTTCGGATTTCATGATGCCCGAAGAGGACACCGCGCAGCTGTATCTTTATCAGATGTCTTCGATGGCAACCGCGGATTTCGCCGCGGTGACCGCTCTCGCGGCCCGGATTTACGAGCCGTACGATGTGGTATTTGCCGAAACGCTTAAGAAAGCTTCCCTTCGCGCAAGAGATTATCTCTATGAGCACCCCGAGCATACCGGCTACCGTAATCCGCCCGGGAACATGACCGGCTGGTACGGCGACCGTTCCGATTCGGACGAGCGGATGTGGATGCTTGCGGAGACCTACCGGCTTACGAAAGATCCGAAAGATCTCGCCGAACTGCAGAAGCTCGCTGCAGAGGATATCGATAAGACGACTCTCGGCTGGTTCTTAGTGGGCGGACTCGCGGGACTCAGCATTCTCTTCGCGCCGCCGGAACTCTTCCCGGACGAGCTGACGGACAGCTTCCGGAAAGCATTTTTGGAACGTTCGGACAAGCTACTTGCAATATCCTCGCAGAACGGCTACCGCCTCGCGATGCCGCTTGAGGCGTTCGGCTGGGGTAGCAACATGACCGTAATGGACTGCTCTGCTGCTTTGATTGTTTCAACGCTTCTGTCCGGCAACCCCGCTTACGCGATTGCCGCGGAGGAGAATGTGCATTACCTGCTCGGAAGAAACCCGCTTGACCGGAGCTACATAACCGGTCACGGCGCAGGTGCCTTTAAAAACCCGCACAACCGCCCGACCGCAAGCGACGGCATTGACGATCCGTTCCCGGGGCTTGTCTCCGGCGGAGCCAACGCGCATCCGGTTGACGAACCTGCCAAGGCGGCTATCCCGCAGGGCACGCCCACGCTCTATTGCCACCTTGACGATGTCGGTTCCTTCTCGACCAACGAAGTCGCGATTTACTGGAACTCGATTACCGCTTTCGTCTTTGCGTACTTCGCATAATCCAATTCGTAAAATGCAATCAAAAGGACCGTCGCAACCTGCGGCGGTCCTTTCGTTAACTAACTATATAGAGGGGTGTAATATGGTATCTTAAGATTACTCGGTGAACAGCGCCGTTGAGTAGTAGCGGTCACCGCTGTCGGGAAGCAGCGCAACGATTACCTTGCCTGCGTTCTCGGGACGCTTTGCAAGTTCGATTGCTCCGTGAAGGGCGGCACCGGAGGAGATACCTACCGAGATGCCTTCCTTCTTCGCAAGAAGCTTGGCGGCTGCGAATGCGTCCGCATTCTCCGCTTTGAATACTTCATCGTAAACCTTGGTGTTCAGAACGTCCGGAACGAAGCCCGCGCCGATACCCTGAATCTTGTGTGCGCCCGCACGGCCTTCGGAAAGTACCGGAGAATCCGCGGGCTCAAGAGCAACAACCTTCACGTTCGGGTTCTGGGACTTCAGGTACTCGCCGGTTCCGGTAACCGTTCCGCCGGTGCCTACGCCTGCGATGAAGATGTCCACTTTGCCGTCGGTATCACGCCAGATCTCGGGACCGGTCGTAGCGCGGTGAATTGCCGGGTTGGCAGGGTTCACAAACTGTCCGGGGATGAAACCGCCGGGGATTTCCTTTGCAAGTTCTTCGGCTTTCGCGATGGCACCCTTCATGCCCTTTGCGCCTTCCGTAAGAACCAGCTCTGCGCCGTATGCTTTCAGAATGTTTCTGCGCTCCACGCTCATCGTCTCGGGCATCGTCAGAATGATACGGTAACCCTTGGCGGCTGCGATCGATGCAAGACCGATACCGGTGTTGCCGGATGTGGGCTCGATGATGACGCTTCCTTCATGCAGAAGGCCCTTCGCCTCCGCGTCCTCGATCATGGCCTTAGCGATACGGTCCTTTACGCTTCCGGCGGGATTGAAGTACTCAAGCTTTACGAGTACGGTTGCCTTCAGTCCGAGTTCCTTTTCAATATTCGTAACCTCAACAAGAGGGGTGTTACCAATCAGTCCTAATGTTCCTTTGTAAATGTTAGCCATTCTATTATCCTCCGTTTTATGTGTTGACACGCACCGTGTCCTGATTATTCAAATTCTTTTTCTATTCTATCGCGGTTTCCCCGCCTCGTCAACCAAAGATGATGCGTCAACACATACTGCGCACGCCGCGGAAGAAACGATTCCGATTCGCATTCATACCGTGCCTTTCCTTTCCTTTATGCGTTCGCTGCTGCGGCGAAGCCGTTGTCAAGATCCGCAATCAGATCATCCACATGCTCGGTTCCGATGGAAAGACGGATTGTGCTGCGGGTGATTCCGGTGTCCAGGAGCTCCTCGTCGGAAAGCTGGGAGTGCGTCGTCGAAGCCGGATGAATGACAAGGCTCTTAACGTCCGCTACGTTCGCAAGCAGGGAGAAAATCTTCAGTGCGTCGATGAAAGCCCATGCCTCCTTCTGCCCGCCCCGGATGTCAAATGTGAAGATCGAGCCGCCTCCGTTCGGGAAGTACTTCTGATAAAGCGCGTGGTCCGGATGATCCGGAAGAGACGGATGGTTTACCTTCGCAACCTGCGGATGATGGCTCAGGTACTCCACAACCTTCTTCGTATTCTCCACGTGGCGCTCTACGCGGAGCGAAAGCGTCTCAATGCCCTGCAGAAGCAGGAATGCGTTGAACGGGGAGATGCTTGCGCCGGTGTCGCGAAGCAGGATTGCACGGATGTAGGTAACGAATGCGGCGGGGCCGACTACATCGTAAAATGATACGCCGTGATAGCTCGGGTTCGGAGCCGCGATGTTCGGGTACTTGCCGCTTGCTTTCCAGTTGAATTTGCCGGACTCTACGATGATGCCGCCGAGCGTCGTGCCGTGACCGCCGAGGAACTTCGTTGCGGAGTGAACGACGATGTCTGCACCGTGTTCAATCGGACGGAACAGATAAGGGGTACCGAAGGTGTTGTCCACGACAAGCGGAAGCCCGTGACGATGTGCGATTGCCGCGATGGAATCCACATCCGGAAGATCGCTGTTCGGGTTGCCGAGCGTCTCAAGGAAGATTGCTCTCGTGTTATCCTGAATGGCATCCTCGACTTCTTTCAGATTTCTCGTGTCAACGAACGTTGCGGTGATGTTGTAAAGCGGAAGCGTGTGCTCCA
>CAMZEW010000002.1:0-34011 GCA_947305875.1 uncultured Lachnoclostridium sp. | reverse complement strand
CGTTGAGGTTCGTAACGAAGCCGATTCGCTTGTATTCCAGACCGAGAAGGCCATGGAAGAAGTCGGCGATAAGCTCGATGCTTCTTTGAAGGCTACTGTTGACGAAGACCTTGCACGGCTTAAGGAACTCGTTCAGAAGACGAATCCGGAAGTAATGAGCGACGGCGAGATTGAAGACATCAAGGCTGCCAAGGAGAAACTTCTGAATTCTGCTCAGCAGCTGTTTAGTAAGATGTATGAGCAGGCACAGGCCGCACAGGGCGGACAGGGTCCCGACATGAGCGGTTTCACCGGCGGAAACGGCGGAAACGGCGGCAATGACGACAACGTTGTTGACGGCGACTATCGTGAGATTTAATCACAAATCTTGACAAACTCAGGGCTGGCTTTGCGGTCAGCCCTGTTGTGCGACATAATATGCGTTATACGGGAGAAATCCTTTTATGGACCAGAAGAGAGATTATTACGAAGTGCTCGGCGTAGACAAGAGCGCTTCCGAAGAAGAATTGAAGAGAGCCTACCGGAAGGTGGCGAAGAAGTATCATCCGGACGCAAATCCGGGGGATAAAGAGGCGGAGATGAAGTTTAAGGAAGCCAATGAGGCTTATTCCGTCCTCGGCGACCCGGAAAAACGGCAGATGTACGACCAGTACGGCCATGCCGCGTTCGATCAAAGCGGCGGACCGGGCGGCGGTGCGTATGATTTCACCGGCAGCTTCTCCGACATTTTTGATATGTTCGGTTTCGGCGACATGTTCGGCGGCGGAGCCAGAAGAACCGGCCGTCAGAGCAATGCACCGAGAAGCGGTGCAAGCGTACGGACGAGCATCCGTATCACATTTGAGGAAGCCGTATTCGGCTGTGAGAAGGACCTGGAGCTTAATCTGAAGGATATCTGTAAGACTTGCGGAGGCAACGGCGCCAAGCCCGGAACGAGTCCGGAGACATGTCCGCGCTGTAAGGGCCAGGGCTCGATTATCTTTACGCAGCAGTCGATTCTCGGCGTGATTCAGAACCAGAAGACATGTCCGGACTGTAAAGGAACCGGTAAGATTATCAAAGAGAAATGTAAAGACTGCTACGGAACCGGCTATGTGACGACCCGTAAGACGATCCGCGTATCTGTTCCGGCCGGTATTGATGAAGGCCAGAGCGTGCGCATTCCGAATATGGGCGAGCCCGGGATTAACGGCGGCGAGCGCGGCAGCCTTTTGGTTGACGTTATCGTATCAAGGCATCCGTTCCTGCAAAGAGACGGCTATGACCTGTATTCGACCGCGCCGATTTCGTTCGCACAGGCGGCACTGGGCGGTGATATCATCATCCCGACGATTGACGGCAACGTGATATACGAACTGAAGCCCGGCACGCAGACCGATACGAAGGTCCGTCTCCGTGGCAAGGGCGTTCCGCACATTCATCACGAATCCGAACGCGGCGACCATTACGTAACCTTAATCGTTCAGGTTCCGACCAAGCTTACGAACGAACAGAGAGACCTTCTGAAGGCGTTTAATGAAAGCATGGGCGGTAAGAACCCCGATGACGGTAAGAAAAAGAAATTCTTCGGCAAATAGGACAGCATATGAAGTGGAACGTAATCCGCATCCGTACAACCAATGACGCGACCGATTATATCGCGGGAATTCTGTTCGATCTCGGCTTTGACGGAATTGAAGTGACCGATACCCTGCAGCTTTCCGAGGCTGAGAAGAAGGCAATGTTCATTGATTTCCTTCCGGAACTCGATGAAACCGACCGGACGGCAGTTATCACGTGTTATACGGACGAATCGGAAGACCCGGTGGCTGCAATTGAAAGAATCCGTGATGAACTTAATGACTATCGTGAATTTCTTGACCCGTATTCGGTAACCTTTGAGACCGGCATCACCGAGGATACGGACTGGATCAACAACTGGAAACAGTATTTCAAGTCGTTTTCGGTGGATGAAGATATCATCATTAAGCCTACATGGGAGCCGATGAAGGATTCGTTTGATGCGAAGCTTGTTATCGAGATTGATCCGGGAACGGCGTTCGGTACCGGTTCGCATGAGACGACAAGACTTGCGATTGCAAACATGAAGAAGTTTCTGAAACCGGGCGACCGGCTCTTAGATATCGGTACCGGAAGCGGAATACTTTCGATTATCGGCATGAAACTCGGTGCCTCTAAGGCAATCGGAACCGATATCGATCCGATTGCGGTAAGAGTAGCGTGCGAAAATGCGGAAATCAACAGAATTCCGGTTTGTGACGGGGAGATTTCCGGGGTACCTGACGGGAGCGTCGCATTTTACGCAGGGAATATGCTCGACGACGAAGCGTTCTGCAAACCGTTTTCAGAAGAAAAATATCCGATAGTGGTTGCAAATATTCTCGCAGATGTTATTATACCATTAGCGCCTTTGGTGCGCCGTTTTCTTATGCCGGGCGGCGTGTTCGTCTGCTCGGGCATCATCAATCTGATGGAAGAGAAAACCAAGAAAGCGCTTTCGGACCTCGGCTACGAGTTTCTTTCGGAAGAGCGAATGAACGACTGGGTAAGCTTCGCTGTGAGAATGCCCGGTTAAAAGGAGGCTTTCGTGCCAAGGTTTTATGTTGACCCTTCGAACATCTTCGGGGACCGGATGATCCTTGAAGGCGGAGAGTACAACCATTTAAAGAATGTCCTTCGTAAGCAGGTTGGAGACACCCTGCTTATTTGTGATGGCGAGGGGCATGAATACGACTGCAGGATTGCCGCCTATGAGAACGGAAACGTCATACTGATCATAGAGGAAACCCGCGACGGGAATACCGAACTTAGTATTTCCATAACGCTGTATCAGGGACTTCCGAAGAAGGATAAGTTCGAATGGATTTTAGAGAAGGCCGTCGAACTCGGCGCAGTCCGGATTGTTCCGGTTGCGTGCGCCCGTTCCGTCGCCAAATGGGACGATCCCGCCCGGGAAGACAAAAAGCTGAAACGGTTCCAGGCGATTGCCGAAGCCGCGTCGAAGCAATGCGGCCGGGGTGTAATCCCCGAGGTCGGAAAAGCCGTATCGTTCACGGAAGCAATCAAAGAAGCGAAACAATCGAACGATATCATTTTGTTTCCGTACGAGAACGCGGAAGGCATGAAAGCAACCGAAGAAGTGATCAAAAGCATCAGGCCCGGTCAAGAGATTGCCGTATTCATCGGACCCGAGGGAGGCTTTGCTCCGGAGGAAGTTACGCTTGCTAACGACAGCGGCGCGCGGATTCTCAGCCTCGGAAGAAGAATTCTCAGGACCGAAACCGCTGCAATGACGATGCTTTCTTATCTTATGATTCAGGCAGAAACGTTGGAATAATTGTATGAAAGAGATATATTTAGACAATGCCGCGACGACGCGTGCTTGCGAAGAAGCGGTTAAGGCAATGGAAAAGGTGCTTCGCGAGGACTACGGAAATCCTTCATCCCTGCACGGAAAGGGCATTCAGGCGGAGCAGTATCTGAAAGAAGCAAGAAAGACAATTGCGAAGTCGTTAAAGTGTCAGGAAAAAGAGATCATCTTTACCTCAGGCGGAACCGAGTCGAACAATCTTGCTTTGAACGGTGCCGCTTTCGCTAAAAACCGGCGCGGTAAGCACATCATCTCGACGTGCATCGAACATGCATCGGTTTACAATCCGCTGATATTTCTTGAAAAACAGGGCTTTGAAGTAACATACCTGCCGGTTGACCGGAACGGAATCGTTTCATTGGAAGTCTTGAAGGACGCGCTCCGGCCGGATACGATTCTTGTTACCGTGATGATGGTGAACAACGAAATCGGAGCGGTGGAACCGGTTTTTGAAATCGGAAAACTTGTGCATAACTATAACCCGGACATTCTTTTTCATGTCGACGCGATTCAGGCTTACGGAAAGATTCCTTTCACGCCTGCAGCCTGCAAAATCGACCTGCTTTCGGTAAGCGGCCATAAGTTACAGGGACCTAAGGGAAGCGGTTTTTTGTATAAACGGGACAAGGTCCGCCTGATTCCCGAAATACTCGGCGGCGGTCAGGAAAGCGACATGCGTTCCGGTACGGAAAATGTGCCCGCAATCGCCGGGCTTTCGGAGGCCGTTAAGCGGTATTTCGCGAATCAGAACGATTTCCGCGAGCGGATGTATTCATGTAAAAAAGCATTCCTGACGGAGCTTGAAACGATGGATTTTGCGCATCCGAATGCGGTATACAAAGATGAAGTTAATCTGTCATCTGACGAACGGCTTCATAAGACCGCGCCGCATATCCTAAGCGTTAGTTTCGATTCCATACGTAGCGAAGTGCTTCTTCATGCTCTTGAAGATTACGGCATCTATGTTTCGTCCGGGTCGGCCTGCTCGTCGAATCATCCGGCAATCAGCGGAACGTTAAAGGCAATCGGCGTTTTGGATAAATACCTCGACAGTACGCTTCGGTTCAGTTTCAGTCCCGAAACGACAATCGAACAAATCAAAGAAACATGCGTTGCGCTGCGGGCACTCGTTCCGAAACTCAGTAAGTTTACCATTCATTAAGGGGATACAGATGGAATTCAAGTCTTTTTTGATTAAATATGCGGAAATCGGTTTAAAAGGCAAGAACCGGTCTTATTTTGAAGACTGTCTTGTGAACCAGATCCGGCAGAATCTCTCGACATTAGGCGGGTACAAGGTTACGAAAGAACAGGGCAGAATCTATGTGGACTGTCCGGACGGTTATGATTATGACGATACGGTTTCGTGCCTTTCGAAAATCTTCGGGATTGTAGGCTTTATGCCCGTAGTGGAAATCGCTTCGACCGATTGGCAGGATATCTGCGATATGACCGTCCGGTTTGTCGAAGAAACGTTTCCCGAGAAAAACTTCTCTTTTAAGATGTTTTGTAAACGTGGGGATAAGAGTTATCCGAAGACTTCTCCCGAAATTGCAGCTGATCTCGGCGGAGTTCTTCTGGAGCATTTCCCGGAGCTTTCGGTAGACGTTGTGAATCCGGAGAAAAGCATTACGGTTGAGGTCCGCAGCCACGCATACATCTATGCGGACGGCTATAAGGGCGTCGGCGGAATGCCGGTCGGCTGTAACGGTAAAGCGATGCTTCTTCTCTCGGGCGGAATCGACAGTCCGGTTGCCGGATATATGATAGCAAAACGGGGTGTCAGCATCGATGCGACGTATTTTCACGCTCCGCCTTATACAAGCGAGAGAGCGAAACAGAAGGTAATCGACCTCGCGAAGCAGATTTCTGTTTATACGGGACCGATTAAGCTGAACGTCGTCAACTTCACGGATATCCAGATGTATATTTACGAAACCTGTCCGCATGAGGAACTGACGATTCTGATGCGCCGCTATATGATGAGGATCGCCGAAGAAATCGCGAACCGAAGCAGCTGCCTTGCCCTGATTACCGGAGAAAGCGTCGGTCAGGTTGCAAGCCAGACGATGCAGAGCCTGATTTGTACGAATGCGGTATGCACGCTTCCGGTATACCGGCCTTTGATCGGGTTTGATAAGTCCGAAATCGTCGATATCTCGCAGAAAATCGGCACCTTTGAGACGAGCATACTTCCTTACGAAGACTGTTGTACGATTTATGTCGCCAAGCATCCTGTGACGAAGCCGATTCTTAAAGTAATCGAGCGAAGCGAACGGCTTCTTGCCGAGAAGATTGATGAGATGGTACAAAAGGCCATAGAGGAACGCGAAGTTATAAGGATTAAACCGGAATAAAAAAAGCAGGAGGGCAATGCCTCCTGCTTTCCTGAATTATCCTGTTTATTCTTCCTCTTCCGCGATATACGGCTTCAAAACATCAAGAATGTGGTCGATATCGTCCTCGTTATGGATGCCGAGCGTAATCGGCTTATTTAAATCGAGCGAGAAGATACCCATAATCGACTTCGCATCGATGACATAACGGCCCGAGATGAGGTCAAAGTCGGAATCGAACTTGGTAACGTCGTTTACGAAGTTCTTAACCTTGTCAATGGAGTTCAGACAGATAGTAACGGTTTTCATGCTATCGCCCCCTTTATATTTTCTGATTTCAGTGTAGCACGATTGCATAAAAAGTCAATAGATAAAAGAAATTAAGGACAAAACATGACGAATCATCTGATGACAAAAAGAGTTGCGTTTCTGACGCTCGGCTGCAAGGTAAACAGCTATGAAACCGAGGCCATCCGTTCGATATTCCGGGGTTACGGGGCAGTTGAAGTGCTTTTTACGGAAAATGCGGACGTTTATCTGATTAACACCTGTACCGTAACGAACATAGCGGACCGGAAATCCCGTCAGATGCTTCACCGAGCCCGTAAGAATAACCCGGATGCCGTCGTTATCGCCACCGGCTGTTACGTGCAGGAATTCTTCCGGAATCATGAGGAAGACGACCTTGCGGATATCTATGTCGGGAACCGCCGAAAAGCGGAAATCGCCTCGATTCTGAATGCCTATTATGAAAAACTTCAGCATGGTGAAAAGCCCGAACGGTTCTATGTGAATGACGACAGCGAGCTTGGTAACTATGAAAACATGGATTCCGTAACGGCGGAAGAGCATGTCCGCGCCTATATGAAGATTCAGGACGGCTGCAACCAGTTCTGCAGTTACTGCATCATCCCGTTTGCAAGAGGCCGTATTGCGAGCCGTAACGAGGAAGAGATTTTGAAAGAGGCCCGATCGCTCGGAAAGGCAGGCTATAAGGAAATTGTTATAACCGGAATCCATCTTTCTTCGTACGGGCTGGATCAGAAAAGTCTTCGGGAGCAGTCGGAACTGAAAACGCTTGACGGATCAATGCCGTTAATCGATATTCTTACAAAACTGTCGGAAATCCCCGAAATCGAACGCATCCGGCTCGGGTCGCTCGAGCCCCGCATCGTCACGGATGCTTTCACTAAGGCTTTATCGGAGATTCCGAAGATCTGCCCGCATTTTCATCTTTCGCTTCAAAGCGGTTGCGATAAGACGTTACGTGCGATGAACCGGAAGTACACAACGAAAGAGTTTTCCGAGTGTGTCAGACTGCTTCGGAAATGCTTCGATAATCCCGCGATTACAACCGATATCATTACCGGATTCCCGGGCGAGACCGAGGAAGACTTCCTTGAGACCATGGCATTTGCCGAAGCAACCGGATTTTCGCAGATTCACGTATTTCCGTTTTCGAGAAGAAAGGGAACAGTTGCTGACCGGATGAAGGAGCAACTGAGCGAGGCCGTCAAAAAGGAACGCGCCGACCGGCTGATTAAAGCAGCCGAGCGTTTGAAAGAAGACTATTACCGGGCTTTCCTCGGAAAGGAAGCAGAGATTCTGGTGGAAACCGTTACCGAAGAAGACGGAATTCTCTTTGCGAAAGGGCACTCCGCAAGGTACGGCGGTTACCTTTTCCCGGTCGATTCCGACAGGTCCGGTCAGGCGGTCACCGTAATCGGTACGGATATCACAACAGATTGTATTATTCAAGCAAAAATGGTTGATATTCTCCACAAAATAGAGTAAAATGTTACGTAGTATGTGATGCGGAAGGCATCCCGTACCGATGAGGAGGAATATTATGGATCAGGGTACACAGTTTTTTAAGGTGGAGAACATTTCGGATGATTACGTTCGGAGCGTCATTGCGTCGGTTTATGTTGCCATGGCTGAGAAAGGATACAATCCGGTCAGCCAGATGGTCGGCTATCTGATGAGCGGCGACCCGACTTACATTACCAATCATCTGAACGCAAGAGCGAAGATTGCGAAAGTGGAGCGGGACGAAATTATCGAGCAGCTTCTTTCCGATTACATCGAGAATAACCTGAAGTAAGGAGCCGGAATGGAGAAACTCAGTTTAATCGGGTTGGATTACGGCGCCGCAACAGTCGGCGTTGCCGCAAGCGACGGCCTGTTTCTTACCGCACAGCCGATTGAAACGATCCGGAGAGACCGTGAGAAGATGCTTCGGGAGACTTACCGGCGCATCGAAGAGATTGTTTCCGAGCGGAAAGCCAACGCAATCGTTGTCGGTTATCCGAAACATCTGAGCGGCGACATCGGAAGCCGGGCGCAGGCATCGGAAGAATTTGCGCAGGCGCTTGCAAGAAGAACCGGACTTAAGGTCATTCTCTGGGACGAGCGATACACGACGGTTTCCGCGGAACGCATTCTTGACGAAGCGGAGCTTGATTACAAAAAGAAGGCGGAAGTCGTTGACAAACTTGCCGCCGTATTGATTCTGCAGTCTTTTATGGATTATCTTGAGAATAAACCCGAAGAGAAGACTGCGCTTTTGGAGGAGATTTATGGAAGAGAAGGATAATGCCATAATCTTTCGGGCTGAGGACGGGACGGATGTGACATTTTCCGTTGTTTCCGAAACGAAGCTCAACGGACATAATTATGTACTCGTGACGGAACCGGACGGTGAGGAAGCGTTTATCCTCCGCGAGACCGGGGACGAGAGCGGGGATATCGTATATGAAATGGTTGACGACGATACCGAGATCGATGCGGTCGGGGAAGTGTTCCGCGCGATTTTAGAGGATATCGACCTCGTGTAAGCTGTCAGCCGGGAGGTTAAAATGGGTTTTACGGATCGGATTCGTGTGATTCCGCTTGGGGGTCTCGAGCAGATCGGTATGAATATTACCGCTTTCTGCTACGGCGAATCGATTATTGTTGTGGATTGCGGTCTGGCATTTCCCGAAGATGACATGCTCGGAATCGATCTCGTTATTCCGGATGTCAGCTATCTGAAGGAACATGCGGACCGGGTAAAAGGATTTTTCATTACACACGGTCATGAGGACCATATCGGAGCGCTCCCGTATATTTTAAGAGAGCTTCCGGTGCCGGTATACGGAACGAAACTGACGCTTGCCATCATACGGAATAAACTGGAAGAATACAAGATGGCCGATGACGTCGTTTTGAATGTTGTTTCGTACGGCGACAGCGTTCCCTGCGGGGATTTCTCGGTGGAGTTCATCCGCACCAATCACAGTATTGCGGACGCTGCGGCGCTTGCCGTTAAATGTGATGCGGGAACGATTATTCATACCGGCGACTTTAAGATTGATTTCACGCCCGTATACGGCGAACCGATTGATTTACAGCGTCTCGGCGAGCTCGGCAAGCAGGGCGTGCTTGCATTGATGTGCGACAGCACGAATGCATTGAAGCCCGGGCATACGATGTCGGAGCGTTCGGTCGGCAAGACGTTTGATAACATCTTCGCCGAGAATCCGAACCGGCGGATTATCGTTGCGACCTTTGCTTCGAACGTGGACCGCGTGCAGCAGGTAATTAACTCGGCTCAGAAGTACGGCCGTAAGGTCGCCATCGAAGGCCGCAGCATGGTCAACATCGTTACGACGGCACAGGAACTCGGATATATCCGGATTCCGGACGGGCTGTTGATTCCGATTGAGGAAGTGAAAAACTATCCGGACAATCAGATTGCATTGATTATGACCGGTTCCCAGGGCGAGCCGATGGCGGCTCTGTCCCGGATTGCTTCGAATACGCACAAGCGGGTTTCGATCATGCCCGGCGATGTCGTCATCATCAGTTCGACGCCGATTCCCGGCAACGAGAAAGCGGTTTCCAAGCTGATTAACGTGCTTTCGATGCTCGGCGCGAACGTAATCTTCCAGGATACGCATGTTTCCGGACATGCGAACCAGGACGAAATCAAATTGATGTACTGCCTTCTGAAGCCTAAGTATTCAATTCCGATACACGGCGAATACCGCCACCGCATCGCGCAGAAGAACCTTGCGGTCGGACTCGGAATGGCCCCGGATCACGTGATCATCTTAAAGTCCGGCGATATGCTTGATATCTGTGAGGACGATGCCGCTGTTACGGGAAGCATTCCGGCGCACGGAATCATGGTGGACGGCCTCGGCGTCGGCGATGTCGGCAATGCCGTGCTTCGCGACCGCCAGTATCTGTCCGTGAACGGTATCGTTATCGTTTCGGTTGCAATCGACCCGGAGATCGGCGAAGTTGTCAGCGGACCGGATATCGTGACGAGAGGCTTTGTATATGTGCGTGAATCCGAACGGCTTTTAGAGGAAGCCAAGGAAGTCGTTTCGGAAACCTGCAGCCGGTTTACCGACCAGGAGCATATTGATTTTAACCGTCTCCGCGCGGAGATTAAAACCGTTCTCGGTGACTTCTTCTGGAAGAGCATGAAGCGAAGCCCGATGATTCTTCCGGTCATCCTTGAATGGAACATGTAAGGTGGGAGATTACTTTTGAAGAAGAAAAAGATGAAAACCGAAAGAGTGATTCGGGATTTTTCGAACGGAATCACAAGGCTTTTGATTGACATTTTGTTTTATACGCTTGTCGTTCTTGCCGTGATTAAGTTTTCGCAATACGGCTACAATTTCTGTTACCAGCTGTTCGGCTCGGTAGCCGTAGACAAGGAAGGCGAAGGCAAGGAAGTGGAGTTTTTCATCCAGGCGGGGGATTCCACGAAGGAGGTCGCAAGCAAACTTAAGCGTGAGGGAATTATCATCGACCGCTTCTCATTTTACGCAAAAAGCCTTCTTTCGAAGTCTAATATCCAGCCCGGAACATACTCGCTCCGTTCGGACATGGATTACGATACGATTCTTAAGATTATTTGCAGATACAAAGAAACTACGGATGAAGAAACGGAATACGACGAAGAATGACGGATTCGCTTTTGATTACTGAACATCTTTCGGATTATCTGTCCTCTCTGCAGCCGGATCTTCCTGACTTCCTCGAGACGCTTTATCAGAAAGCACGTGAGGAACGGATTCCGGTAATTCGCCGGGAGGCGCAGTCGCTTCTTAGTTTTTTATGCTTGGACAGAGAGCCGGGGAGAGTACTGGAGATCGGTACCGCCATCGGCTTTTCTTCGTGTTTAATGGCGGAATATCTGCCCGAGGGTGCGGTAATCGATACGGTTGAAAAAGACCCGGAACGTTACCGCGAGGCAGTTTCGAATATCCGTTCCTTTGCGGCGGATTATACGAAAAGACATAATCGCAAGGCCCCTGAGATTCGTCCTCATGAAGAGGATGCGGAGGCTTATTTGTTGCGTTTATCTTCCGATAATGCGACTTATGACCTGATTTTTTTAGATGCGGCCAAAGCGCAGTATCCGGTGTATCTTACGTATATCGGCAGGCTGATGAATCCGCATTCGATACTGGTTACCGATAATGTTTTACAGGAAGGCACGCTTGCGGAATCAAAATTCACGGTGACAAGACGCGACCGCACGATTCATCTTCGGATGCGTGAGTTCGCGGACCGGCTTTTTCGAAGCGATATGTATCAAAGCATTCTGCTCCCGCTCGGGGACGGAATGACCGTTACGCGGCTTTCAGGGGGAAATGTGACACATGATTAAGAAACCCGAATTGTTAATGCCGGCCGGCAGCCTTGACGTATTAAAGACCGCTGTCCGTTTCGGAGCGGATGCGGTCTACATAGGCGGCGAACTGTTCAGCTTAAGAGCAAAAGCCAAAAACTTCTCAAACGAAGAGATGAAGGAAGCTGCCGCATTCTGTCATCAGAACGGACGGAAACTATACGTAACCGCGAATATCACTGCGCACAATTATCATCTTGACGGCGTAAGGCAGTATTTTGACGAACTGAAGACGATTGGTCCCGACGCTTTAATCATATCCGATCCGGGCGTATTCCGGATTGCACGGGAAGTATGTCCGGAGATTCCCGTTCATATCAGCACGCAGGCGAACAATGTGAATTCCGAAACGTTTCTGTTCTGGTATTCGCTCGGCGTCAGGCGCGTTGTATGCGGGCGTGAACTTTCGCTTTCGGAAATCCGTTCCATCCGGGAGACGATTCCCGATGATATGGAAATCGAGGCATTCGTTCACGGATCCATGTGCATTTCGTATTCCGGACGATGCCTGCTTTCTGCTTATTTGACCGGCCGTGACGCGAATCTCGGCGCATGCACGCATCCGTGCCGTTGGAAGTATTACGTGATGGAAGAGAGCCGCCCGGGAGAGTATTTCCCGGTGGAAGAGAATGAAGACGGCACTTATATCTTCAATTCGAAAGACCTTTGCATGATCGAACATATTCCCGAGCTTTGTTCCGCGGGGATTTCGTCCTTCAAGGTCGAAGGCCGTATGAAGACGGCGCTTTACGTCGCTTCGGTTGCCGGTACTTACCGGAAGGCAATCGATTCCTGTTTCGAAAGCCCGGAAGAATATGCAAAAGTCCTTCCCGAACTGAAGAAAGAACTCGATATGGTTGCCGGAAGAGATTACACGACCGGTTTCTTCTTCGGAAAACCGGATCAGACTTCGCAGGTTTACGATAATCATTTCCCGAAAGGATATGTTTATCTCGGAACCGTGAATTCCGTCAACCCGGACGGGTCTTTCACATTTGAACAGAAAAACAAGTTTTCGGTCGGAGACAGCATTGAGATTCTTTCACCGCTTTTCCGGATTCGGAAAGCAGCCGTTCTTAACATGTATGATGAGACCGGCACGGAAATCTTATCATGTCCTCATCCGAAACAGTTGATTAAAGCCGTATGCTCGGCCGTGCCGGAACCCGGCGATATTATCAGAAAGGCAGAATAAAGGATGCACCGTTATCTGAAAAGTATCCTGATCATAATCACATTTTCCGTGCTTCTTACCGGATGCGGAAAGAAACAGACAACCAGTACCGAAACAACGCCGACCGCGACGGTTTCGTTTCAGGAACCGACCTATACGCCGACGCCGTTCGTGACAATTGCACCGGTCGAAAAGGACGTGACCGCAAGAGCGGAATCCATCGTCCCCGATCTATCCGGATCCGATGACGCAATCTGGAGCCGCGTTCCCGAGGTTTTGATCGGAAAGAAACTCCAGGGAAGCGGGGAACCCCTTGCGGCTTATCAGGTTTACTGGGACGAATGGAATCTGTATGTAAGACTGAAGGTTTCGGACAAGACGCCTGAGAAAGCCGATAACATTACGTCCGGGGATTATGCCGTAATCTATGTGAATGAAAGCAACAGCCACCTGTGGCGTTACGGCGTGGGCGATTACTTTCTTACCGTAGCAAGAGACGGAAGAGTCACCTACGGAACCGGCTGCAACACCGAAGTTATTAAGACCGCAACTTATGAAACGGATGAAGGCTATATCATCGAATTGCTGCTTCCGCTTATCTCCGTTGTCGGAAAGAATGACACGCGTTTCGGTTTCGATGTCTGTGTAGCGGACTTTTCGGAAGGAAAACTGCAGTCCAAATGGCAATGGGCCGATACCGGCGGACGTACCGAAAGCACGCTTGAGTGGTGCGGAACAATCGTCATGAAGCCGGATATCCGATTGGATGAGAGCGGCGATACCATCGAAGGCATCAAAGGCATGTATGCTAAAGCGCACCGCCTTCCGGAGCTGTCCGTTTCCGATCGGGACACGGACCTCTTTGACATTACCGGTTCGACGGAGATTAAGAATACCGCTTACGGAAAGGACGGCGCGAAGGCTTCGTTTAAAGCTTTATACGATTCCAAGTATCTTTACCTTCTCGTTTCTGTTGAGGATGCGACAAATGACACCGAAAGCGGTGTTTTCACAAGAAAAGACAGCGTTGAAATCTTTTTGACTGCGGACGGAGAGAAGCCTTCCGAATACCGGCCGGGAACGGATATGCATTTCCGGATTTCAAGAGACGGAATGCTTGAATGCGGAAACGGCGCATCCGCAGAAACCGTTCTCTTCATCTTGAACGGTGATGAAGACGGTTATACGGCCTTTATTTCCGTTAAGATGCCCGAAGGATTTAAGGAAGCAACCAAACTCGGTTTGGATGTTCATGTAAATGACTCGTTCGGTTCCGGCATGCGGGACTTCATCTTAACCTGGAGCGATACGTCGCTTCTTACCAACACCGATTTACAACGAATCGGCACACTCAATCTCAGGTAGCGGATTACCGCGTAAGGAGAATTATGATCAGCTTGTTTGCTCCCGAGAACGGATTGCATTTTGCGGAAGTGAAAGAACTTCCGCAGCTGTCATTCTTCCCGGATCTGAATCTGGACGCCTTCACGGACCATATGAAGGCGCTTGACGTATCCGAGGAACTGATTCCGTATTTCTATTATTTTCCGAAGAACAAAGAGGAAGCGGATTACCGACAGGGAATTGTCCGTGACCTTTCCGACCGTGACATCCGCGAGGCGGTCAATCATTTCATTACCGGGGTAAGCGTTGCCGAACGGTATTACGGATATTCCGATAAGGTCACTTCGTCCGTACAAAAATGGAAATGGCGTTTGGATACGATTATCCGTTTCTATTCGGCAATTGAGCAATTCTGCGTCGAATTGAATGACAATCCGCCGAAATCCGAAGCGTTCCGGAATATGCATCAGTCGCTTTATGACCTGCTTCGCACGAAGGAAGTCATGGAAGTCCGCGGCAAGGCACAGGAGATTAACGCCGAGTTCGAGAAGATGCGTTTCCATGTCACAATCAACAAGGAACGCGCGACGTTAGATTTCCTTTACAGCGGCGAGGATTACTGCAGCGAGATCCGTTCCGCCTTTCCGCATGCCGGGGAAGAAAATCCCGAGGAACCGGTTTATACCGAATCGCCTTTCGGGGATATGAACATTTCGCCGCTTGAGGAATTCGTGCTGAGCCAGTTCATCAGGCAGGATAAGATTTTATTCCGGAATCTCGAAACGTTCTGCGGCGTTCAGCGGGACATCTTAAATTCGGATGTTTTAAACCTGATCCGCGAGCTTCGTTTCTATCTGTTTAATCTCGAATACTTTGAAAAGATGCAGGGTCACGGCTTCCCGTTCACATTTCCCGAAATCCGTGAAGACCGCGATATCTGCCTGATTGACTGCTTTGACATTGTACTTGCGGCGAAGAATTACGACCTCAAGCAGGAAGTCATTCTGAATGATATCGTGAAAGCATCCCGGGAAACGGCGATTATCGTTACCGGACCGAACCAGGGCGGTAAGACGACGCTTGCAAGAGCTTTCGGACAGTGCGCTTATTTCGGAATGATGGGCTTTCCGGTTTCTGCCAGATCCGCACGGCTTCCGTTTGTGGACCGGATCTTTTCACAGTTTGCTTCAATTACCGGAAACGGCGTTGAAGGACGTCTCGAGCATGAGCTTGTCGGTGTGTACGAGATTCTGAACGAGCAGACCGATAACAGCCTGATTATCTTCAACGAGCTGTTCACGTCGGCGCCGACCATGGACGCTCTCACGATGTGCAGAAGCCTGCTTTCGAAGCTCTTAAAGAAGAAAGCCATCTGCTTCGTTGTTACACACACGTTTGAATTGGCATTTGACTCCGATCAATACGTAAGCCTTGTGGCGACCGTCGTTGAGGACGGAAGTTACCGGAGAACGTACCGGATTGTCCGTAAGCCTGCCGACGGCATCGCTTACGCCAATTCAATTGTCGGCAAATACAAACTCGATTACGGGCATATCCGCGATCGTCTTACGAAACGGTAGGTGACGGTATGAGAGTAAATCTTTTAAACTGTGCGGATTATGTGGCAAGCGACATCATGCCGTTTAAGGTCGACGTGTACGAAGATCTGAATCTGGATCCGATTCTTTCGATCATGAGCAAGAAGGACAAATTCGTCCAGCAGGCATGTAAGGCAATCCTTCTTTCACCGAGCGCGGACCGGAAAAACGTTCTTCACCGCCAGCAGGCATTAAGAGAAGCGTTAGAGCATAAGAAAGACATTTTTTCTCTGTACGTGACCGTTGCGGAAGTGTATACCGATCTTACGAATCTCCGTAACCGCACGAAGAAGGAAGGCAATCCGCTTCCGGCCGTCCGCGTATTGAATTCGATTGAAACGCTCGACCTGCTTTCGACCGGACTTGAGAAATTAAGAGAAGTCATCATCGATGCGAACAACCGCTTTGAGCCGGGCATATTCCGTGATTTCTTCGAAGCGTTTCTGCTTGAATATGACAATTCATTCATGCTTCTTGTTCACGAGAAATGCCAGGCGCTTCGTACGCTTCAGGTCGGCGGCGAAATCCAGATGAGCGGCCGGATCGGACGCGGAATGAAGTTTGACGATCTTTTGGTGAATTCCGTTTCCGAGTACCGCGTAAAGCGTAAATTCGAAAAATGGGACTCCTTATTCGGCGCCAAATTAAGACGGAACGAAATCCGGATCAGTTACGACGACCTGCAGATCACAAGAGACTGCAGAGACCTCGAAAGCACCGGCCTTTTGCATGTTTCATCCTGCTTTGAAGACTTCAACAAGGACCTGTCAAGACTGTTTGAGAACCTCCGTACGCAGCTTGCTTTCTTCTACGGGTGCTGTAATCTGCATACGCATATGTCCGGCATGACGTTCGGCTTATGCTTTCCGGTAATCGAAGAGCACGCGCATGCAATTGAAGTATCAGGCGTTTATGACCTGCCGCTTGCTATCAACACGCTCCGGCTTCCCGTAACGAACAAACTGGAAGGATTTGATACGCTTCTTTACGTGATTACGGGCGTGAATGACGGCGGAAAGACTTCCTTCATGCGTTCGGTCGCAATCGCGCAGATTATGGCGCAGTGCGGCATGTTCGTTCCGTGCAGAAGAATGACAACCTCGCTGTTTCGCGGAATCTATACGCATTTTGTGAGAAACGAAGACGTGACAATGCCGTCCGGAAGACCTGAGGAAGAACTCTCCCTCATCAGCCGCATGATTGACATTATGGCGCCCGGCAGTCTGTTGTTCTTAAACGAATCGTTTGCGACGACCTCCGAGAACGAGGGTGCGACGATTGCGGACGATATTATCCGTGCGTTAAATGACAGCGATGTTACCGTTTTCTTCGTAACGCATATCTATGCATACGCCAAGAAGGCTTTCCGTGAGAATTATCCGAGAACGCAGTTTTTACAGACGGAGCGGAACGAGAAGAACGAAAGAACGTACCGGATTATCTCCGGAGAACCTTCGATGACCGGTTACGGCATGGAACTTTATAAGAAAATCATCGGAGAATAAAAAAGAGACGTTCCGAAGAACGTCCCGATGCGGATGGCGGGACTTGAACCCGCACGAGTGTTAGCCCGGCAGATTTTGAGTCTGCTGCGTCTGCCATTCCGCCACATCCGCTGACAGCGGTTATTCTATCATACCGGTTGTGAAATTGCAACAGGAATTTGTCCGGGAGGAGGCGACGGTTTTGGATTGTACGACTTGTCAGGAATGTACGAAACAATACATTGACGGCTGTCTGCCTCAGAACCGGATTTTGGAGTATTGCGAACATCTTGACGGCTGCAGCAAGTGCCGTGAGGATCTGTATATCAATTACTCGATTGTTACGGCGCTTCGGCAGTTAAACAACGGCGAAGAGCTTTCTGATGACTTCGTAAAGGAAGTGGACGCCGGTCTTGCCGCCTCGAAGGCAAGGATTCACCGTTCTCAAAGAATCCGCGTATTCAGAAGGATTTTCATTGCAATCGAAATTCTCGGAATTGCCGCTGCAATGGCAATCTTCACGCCGAAGGAAAAAGATTACGCGTTTCTTCCCGAAGATGAAGAATCGCGTATCGTCATCGAATACTACGGCGTTCCGTCCTATATGGATCCGGTCCTTAAAGGCATCTATCACTACCATGAGGATGTTCTTTCTTACATGAAGGAAGCCGAACAGGCGAAGGGAGAATGAATATGGATGAATATTTCCTGATTATCGACGGTTCGTCCCTTCTTTCGACGCAGTATTACGGAAACCTTCCCCGCGAAGTTCTGATGGGAAAGACGCAGGAGGAGCGCGAGGCCAACTATAAAAAGATTATGCATACCGGTGCCGGCGTATACACAAACGGCGTGTACGGGTTTCTGCGCTCGCTGTTTAAGATTATCGGCACGATGCCTCCGAGGTACCTTGCGGTTACATGGGATTTGACGCGGGATACGTTTCGAAGAGAGCTTTACCCGGATTATAAGGGTAACCGCGGTGAGACGCCGTATCCGCTTAAGGATCAGTTTGCGTTATGCCAGCGTGTACTTTCCGAAATCGGCGTGAAGCAGTTTATGGATATGCGCTTTGAGGCAGACGATTTCAGCGGAAGCCTCTGTAAACGATTTGAAAACGACGTACCGGTCAGAATCCTTACGAAAGACCACGATTACCTGCAGCTTGTAAATGACAGGGTATCCGTGTTTCTTCTTCAGTCCGCGCAGAAGAAAGCGGACGAGCTGTTGAAGAAGTATCATATGGATGCTTCCGTATGCCCTGAGAAATGTTTCTTAATGACGCCGGAAACCGTGCAGGGCGAGGAAGGTGTGAAGCCCGCCTCCATTGCTCATCTGAAGGCGCTTCAGGGCGACAGCTCCGACAACATCAAAGGCGTTCCTGGAATCGGACCGCAGACGGCGGTTGCCTTGATTGCGAAATACGAAACCGTTGAAACCCTTTATGCGGCAATCGATGCGGCCGGTTCGGATACGGACGGATTGTACGCTTCCTGGAAGGAACTCGGAATCAAACGGAATCCGATCGGAACGTTAACCAAGCAGGAAGAAGGCACTTTGTCCGGCAGGGAAGCAGCCGAGCTCAGTTTGAAGCTTGCGACCATTAAAACGGATATTCCGATTGACGAAACGCTTGATGACCTTACTTTGAACCTTTCGAAAGAAGGCATCGATAAGGTTTTACATGAACTTGAATTCCAAAGCCTGACACCTCCGGAAACCGGGATGGTTAAAAGCGCGCTTAAGGAATTGTCGGCGGAATGGATTTCTGCGGAAGATTTCGATACGGCCGAGGCGTTATGCAAGAAGATATTAAATGACAAAGAAACGGCGTACGGTATTGCCTCGGACAAAGAGTCCGGAATTCTTTATCTTGCAGGTGCCGAAGAAGCGTACCGCTTTATTCCGGACGGTTTCTTCGTTACGGAGGAGTATCTTTCCGCATTTCTTAAAAAGCTCTCCGAAAAGGCCGATCTGTACGCTGCAGATTGCAAAACCCTGACCGGTTTGTTCCCGGAACCTTGCGAACGGCTTTATGACCTGTCGGTCTGCGATTATCTGTTAAGGCCGCTTTCCGGTTCGCACGGGGCAAAAGAACTGCAGATGGAGTATGCCCCCGGCGTGGCATTTGCCGAAGGGAATGAAGGGATGGTGCTTCTTCTTCGTGAAGTCGGCGGGACGGTACTTAAGAAGCTGTCCGATGCCGGCATGACGGAACTTTATAAGACAATTGAGCATCCGCTGATCTGGGTGCTTGCCGATATGGAAAAGACCGGCATTTATGCGGATCCGGATCTTCTTAAGAAGCTGAGTGCCGAGTTTAACGAACGTCTTACCAAAGAAGAGAAAACAATTTATGAAATGGCCGGAACGACGTTCAATATCAATTCGCCGAAACAGCTCGGTGAGGTTTTGTTTGAGCGGATGAAGCTTCCGGGCGGCAAGAAGACCAAGACCGGGTATTCGACTGCTGCCGACGTGCTTGAGCGGATGAGCGAGGACCAGCCGATTGTAAAGCATATTCTTACGTACCGGCAATTCGGCAAGTTAAAAAGCGTTTATGCGGACGGACTGCAGAACTTTATTGCGGAAGACGGAAGGATTCATACGACGTTCCGTCAGACCGTTACGGCAACCGGAAGACTCAGTTCGACTGACCCGAACCTTCAGAACATTCCGATCCGGACCGAAGAAGGACGCGAGATTCGTAAAGTATTTCTTCCGAAACCCGGTTGTCTGTTCTTAGACGCCGACTATTCGCAGATTGAGCTTCGGCTGATGGCGCATATGTCCGGTGACGAAGCATTGATCGGAGCGTACCGGAACGCGGAGGACATCCACCGCATGACGGCTTCGCAGGTATTTCATGTTCCTTATAACGAGGTTACCGGCGAGCAGCGAAGCGCCGCTAAGGCCGTGAACTTCGGAATCCTTTACGGAATCAGTTCGTTCGGGCTCGGGCAGAATCTCGGAATCAGCCGTAAGACCGCGGAAGCATACATCAATGCATATTATGAGCGGTATCCCGCGATGAAACGGTATCTTGACGAGAACGTCCGTCTGGCGAAGGAGCAGGGCTATGTGAAGACCTTATTCGGCCGGATTCGTCCGATTCCCGAGCTTACGTCGTCGAATTTCGCGGAACGGTCCTTCGGGGAACGCGTAGCGATGAATTCCCCGATTCAGGGAACCGCTGCTGACATCATGAAGCTTGCGATGCTTCGAATCGCACGGATGCTCCGCGAGAAAAAGCTCCGTTCGAAGATGCTCGTGCAGGTTCATGACGAAATCCTCGTCGAAACATATCACGAAGAAGAATCCGCGGTTTATGCGGTTTTGAAAGAAGCAATGGAAGGAGCAGCCGAACTTTCGGTTCCGCTTACGGCGGATATCCACCGGGGTTACAGCTGGTACGAAGCAAAATAATGGTTGACCACACGAAAGTCATCGGAATAACCGGCGGCGTCGGTTCCGGCAAGAGCCACGTCTGTAAACTGATTGCAAAACATCTCGGTTATCCGGTGATTGATTCCGACAGCATCTCCCGTAAGCAGATGGAACCCGGCGGACCGGTTCTTAAAAAGGTTCTTGAGACATTCGGCCGGGAATACGCGAACGAGGACGGGACATTGAACCGCTCTAAACTGGCGTCTCTTGTGTTTCAGGACGAAGAAAAGTTACTTGCGTTAAATGCCATCACGCATCCCGCCGTCATCGAGGAGATTCAGGAAACCATCCGCGGATATGCCAAGAAGCACATTCCGTTCGTTTTCGTGGAATCTGCGCTTGCGTGCTCTGCAGGCTACCGTTCGTTCTGCGACGAATTATGGGTAGTAACCGCTCCCGAACCGGTAAGGCGCTACCGTCTTAAGAAAGGCCGGGGCTATACCGACGAACGGATTTCTTCTCTGTTTTCCGAGCAGTTAAGCGAAGCGGAGCTTAAGAAGCTCTGTGACAAGGAAATCGTAAACGGCAACATGGTCGGCGACATTGAAATCTGTTATCAGGTCGAAACCCTTCTCGGGCTGTAGGCGGGAAGGCGGCTTACTTGGTAAAGTTTTTCAGTTTGGCAAGCGGAAGCTCCGGCAATTCGATTTATATCGGAACCGAACAAAGCGGCGTTTTGGTGGATGCCGGCATCAGCGCGAAGAAACTCGAAGGCTTCCTGCTTTCGCAGTTCATTCATCCTGACGAGCTTTCTGCAATATTGATCACGCATGAACACAGTGACCATATATGCGGGCTTCCGGTGTTTTTAAAGCGTTATCCGGTTCCGGTTTACGCGACGAAAAGAACCATCACGTATATACGGTCGCAAAGAGGTGCGGAATCGCTTCCCGAAGAGCTGTTTCATCCGATCTGCCCCGGGGAGACGGTCACATTTGCCGATATTAACGCGACGTCGTGCCCGGTCATGCACGATGCGAAGGACCCTGTAGCGTATTCGTTCGTCGCGCAGGGCCATAAGATCGGAATGGCGACCGACCTCGGCTGCATCACGCCCGAGGTGGTGAAACATCTTTCGGATTCCGAGCTTTTATACCTTGAGTCTAATTACGACCGGTATATGCTTCTTGCAGGCTCGTATCCGTACCCTTTAAAACAGAGGATTATGGGAGAGTGCGGGCACCTTTCGAACGAGGATTCGGCACGGCTTGTGTCGCATGTGATTCACGAAAAGCTCCGATGCATCGTTCTTGCGCATCTGAGCAAAGAAAACAATGTTCCGGACCTCGCGCTCATCACGATGAAGAACGAGCTCGACGGCGTCTGGAACTTTGATGCTCCGAGGCCGCGGCTTGTTGTCGCGCCGCGCGACGTTCCGATGGACGTCATTCATTTATAAGGCTTCGGCCGGAAAGAGGTTTTTATGAAAAGAGCAATTATAACCGTTGTCGGAAAGGATACCGTCGGCATTATCGCCAAGGTATGCACATATTTATCCGGGGCAAATGTGAATGTTCTCGACATTTCGCAGACCATCGTCAGCGGTTACTTCAACATGATGATGGTGGTCGACGTATCCGGAAGCCCGAAGGATTTCGGCACGCTTTCGGATGAACTGACTGCGGTCGGCGAGGGCATCGGCGTTGTGATTCACATCCAGTCCGAAGATATTTTTGATATGATGCACCGCATCTGAGTGAGGGGAAAGCATGATCAGCAGAAGAGAAATTCAGGAAACAAACCGTATGATTGCGGAAATGAACCTCGATGTGCGTACCATCACGATGGGCATATCGCTGTTCGACTGCATCGATTCCGATCTTACGGTTCTTTGCGATAATATCTATAAAAAGATAACGACGCTTGCGAAGGATCTCGTCCGCGTCGGCGACGAAATCGCGAAGGAATACGGCATTCCGGTCGTCAATAAGCGGATCAGCGTGACTCCGATTGGCATGATCGGGGCTTCCGCATGCAAGAGTCCGTCGGATTATACCGAAATCGCAAGGACCCTTGACCGGGCCGCGAAGACGGTGGGCATCAATTTCATCGGCGGATACACCGCGCTTGTCGCAAAGGGCATGACGAAAGCCGAAGAGATGCTTCTCAGATCGATTCCGGAAGCACTTTCGGTAACCGATGTCGTGTGCAGCTCCGCAAACGTCGGATCGACGAAAACCGGTATCAATATGGACGCCGTCAGGCTTATGGGACAGGTCATCAAAGAAACGGCCGAGCGGACCAAAGAGAACGATTCCATCGGATGCGCAAAGCTTGTCGTATTCTGTAACGCGCCCGATGACAACCCGTTCATGGCGGGGGCTTTCCACGGCGTAACCGAAGCCGATTCGATTATCAATGTCGGCGTCAGCGGACCGGGCGTTGTGAAAAAGGCTCTTGAGCAGGCAAGAGGAAAGGATTTCGAATTCCTCTGTGAGACGATTAAGAAAACTGCCTTTAAGATTACCCGTGTCGGCCAGCTTGTGGCGAAGAGAGCGTCCGAGCGGCTCAACGTTCCGTTCGGTATCGTAGACCTTTCGCTTGCACCTACGCCCGCTGTCGGAGACAGCGTCGCCGAAATTCTTCAGGAAATCGGTCTTGAGTACCCCGGTGCACCCGGCACGACCGCAGCTCTTGCGCTTCTTAACGACCAGGTTAAAAAGGGCGGCATTATGGCGTCGTCCTATGTCGGCGGACTTTCCGGAGCGTTCATTCCGGTCAGCGAGGATCAGGGCATGATTGAGGCTGTTCAGAAGGGCTGTCTGACGCTTGAGAAGCTCGAGGCAATGACCTGCGTTTGTTCGGTCGGCCTTGACATGATTGCTATTCCCGGAAAGACAAGCGCAGACACGTTAAGCGGCATCATAGCGGACGAAATGGCCATCGGTATGATCAACCAGAAGACGACGGCCGTCCGTCTGATTCCGGTCATCGGAAAGGATGTCGGAGACAATGCGGAATTCGGAGGGCTCCTCGGTTACGCACCGATCATGCCGGTCAATCCGTATTCCTGCAGTGCTTTTGTAAACCGCGCGGGCCGTATTCCGGCACCCGTGCACAGCTTTAAGAATTAACATATATCCATTACATTTGCCGTAATGAAAGAAGGAGGGCCCTTATGGAGATTCAGCTTTGGAGAGAGTTTCTTGACCCTTACGCATTGGCAGTCGATGAGTTGATGATTAAGTTCAATCATCTGATGAGCGCATTCCGAAAATCGGACGATTACTGTCCGATTGAACTCGTTCAGGGACGCGTCAAATCGATTGCGAGCATTATCGAAAAGGCAAACCGCAAGAAGATTCCGCTCGAATCGATAGAAGACGAGATGTGGGATATCTGCGGAATCCGCCTGATCTGTCAGTTCGTGGAGGACTGCTATCAGGTTGTCGACATGATTAAATCGAGAACCGACATGGAAGTCGTGACCGAGAATGATTATATCGCGTTTCCGAAGGACAGCGGCTACCGGAGCTACCATCTGCGCATTCTGTATACGGTACAGTCGGTCGGCGGACCGAAACAGATTCACGGCGAGATTCAGGTCCGTACGCTTGGAATGAACAGCTGGTCGACAATCGAGCATTCCTTACAGTATAAGTACCGGAGTAATATCCCGGACGAGTTAAAACAGCGTCTTAGAAACACTGCCGACGGCATGATTGAAACCGACAAGGAGCTGTCGTCAATCCGTGACGAAATCCGTACCGCGAGAGAACTCCGTTTTGAGGAAGAGCGCATCGTAAACGACATTCTTCTGTCAATACAGAACCTGTACCGGTTTGTAAGCCACCGCGAGGCAGTCCGGATTCAGGAAGAGTTTTACCATATCTATCAGGAGCAGGATATCGAAAAGCTGCGCCATTTTGCGACCGAGCTGGATGTCATTGCGGAAGGCTACCGCGCGCAGACGATTAATTAACCATGAAACTGCCTTTGGAATTTGAAAACCGGATGCGAATGCAGCTCGGCGAAGCGGAATTTGCGGCGTATGAAGCTTCTCTTACGGAAAATGTGAAGTCCGCCGTCCGCATAAACACGCTTAAGCTGACGCCCGACGGGTTTCGCTCGGTTTCCCCTTTTACGCTTGAGCCGGTGCCGTGGATTCCGAACGGATTCTATTACAACGAATCCGACGTTCCGTCCAAGCATCCGTATTATTATGCAGGGCTTTATTATCTTCAGGAGCCCAGCGCGATGACGCCCGCAAATCTGCTTCCGGTGGAACCGGGCGATAAGGTATTGGACCTTTGCGCTGCGCCCGGAGGAAAGAGCACCGAGCTTGCATCGAAGCTTCAGGGCAAAGGGCTTCTGGTATCAAACGATATCAGCAATTCCCGCGCCAAAGCGCTTCTTAAGAACATCGAACTGTTCGGTGCCGTGAATGCCGTCGTCATTAGCGAACCATCCGACCGCCTTGCCGAACGGTTTCCGGAATTCTTTGATAAGATTCTCGTGGACGCGCCGTGTTCCGGAGAAGGAATGTTCCGGAAACAGCCCGCCATCATGAAAAACTGGGAGCAATACGGGACGGAATACTATAATAAGCTCCAGAAAGAGATTCTTGAAAACGCTTATAAGATGCTTCGTCCCGGCGGAATGCTTTTATATTCGACCTGCACGTTCTCGCCGATGGAAGATGAGGATACGGTTTCGTATTTCTTAAACCGGTTCCCGGATATCGAGTTGATTGACGCGATTCCCGAGGGAAAGAAAAAGGAATATGAAGCGATGGGATTTGCCGAAGGAAGAAAAGACTGGATGGCGGAGCCTTCAGACGGTATCGAAAAAACGGTCCGTCTGTTTCCTCATAAACTGAAGGGCGAAGGGCATTTTCTTTCTTTGTTTCGAAAGAAGGATGCCGATGAAACCGCGGCAGTATCGCCGTTTTCGAATTATGTAAAGCCTTCGTCTCTTCCGAAGGAACTGTCCGAATTCCTAAGTCATGTAAGCCTTCCGATTGCGAAAGAGCGCATCTATAAGAATGAGGACCGCTATTATGCCGTGCCTGAGGACGCACCGTCTCTTCAGGGACTTCGCGTGTTGCGGACCGGATTGTTCTTAGGGGAGATGCACAAAGAACGTTTTGAGCCGTCTCAGGCGCTTGCAATGGCTCTTTCCGTTGATACATACGATAACTGCGTATGCCTTCCGGTCACGGACCGCAGGGTTCAGGGCTACCTCAAATGCGAATCCATCGACTGCCCGGATGGAGACGACGGTTATGTGCTGATTTGTGTTGACCGTTATCCGCTCGGGTTCGGCAAAAAGAAGAACGGGCAGTTCAAAAACCGTTATCTGCCCGGCTGGAGAATGCTTTAATGGAAAAAGAAACGATGCGGCTCGACCGGTTCCTTGTACTTGCCGGCGCCGCGAAAAGCAGAAGCGATGCGAAGAAACTGCTTCGTGTTTCGCTTGTTACGGTGAACGGTGAGAAGACAACCGACCCGGAGCGGAAGATTAACCTACCGGATGACTCGGTAAATGTGAATGGTAAATCCATCACCTATCAAAAGTATAGGTATTTCGTTCTCAACAAGCCCGCAGACGTGATATCCGCTACGAAGGACCGAATCAGTGAAACCGTGCTTTCGCTGATTCCGGAAGCCGATCCGAAGGAGTTCTTCCCGGTCGGAAGGCTTGATAAGGATACCGAAGGATTGTTGATCATTACAAACGACGGAGCCTTTGCCCATCGGCTGACGTCGCCTCGGAAAGAAGTTTCGAAAACATATTTCGTTAGGTTTGCCGGGACCGTTAGTGACGCGGAGCAGAAGAAACTGGAAGGCGGCATAGCATTTGCCGATTATACTTCGAAGCCTGCGAAATATCTTTTTCTTTCGGAAGCAGGAGAGACTTCGGAATGTCTTCTGACGATTACCGAGGGCCGCTTTCATGAAGTAAAACGGATGTTTCATGCAGTCGGACATGAAGTTCTATATCTCAAAAGAATAAAGATCGGCAGCTTTACTCTGCCGGAATCATTAACTCCGGGGCAATACCTCGAGTACAGTGCGGAGCAGTTGCATGAAGCCATCTTTACAAAAGATACTGACACAGTTTAAAGGCGTAATATTCGATCTCGACGGCACATTGGTCGATTCGATGTGGATGTGGCGCGCGATTGATGTCGAATACCTCGCAAGGTTCGGTTACGAACTGCCTGATGATTACCAGAAGTCGATTGAAGGGCTCAGTTTCCACGAGGTTGCCGTTTATACGAAGGAACGGTTTCATATCCCGGACGACCCCGAGAAGATGAAACAGGACTGGAACGACATGGCGCTTGAATGCTATGAGACGCGCGTCCCCGTGAAACCGGGTGTCAGAAAGTTTCTTAATGAGCTTCGAAAAGCCGGCATCCGGATGGGGATTGCGACAAGCAATTCAAGAACGCTTCTCGAAACGGTACTCGGTGCGCAGAAGATCCGGCCGTATTTCGACGTCATTGCAACCGGATGCGAGGTGGAGCACGGAAAACCGTTCCCGGATATCTATCTGCATGTGGCGGAAGGACTCGGCGTTAAGCCGTCCGACTGTCTTGTATTTGAAGATGTTGAAGCCGGTATCCGGGCTGCGGTTGCTGCCGGTATGTCTGTCTGCACCGTCTATGATCCGTTCTCGGAAAGCAGTCAGGAGAAACTGAAGGAACAATCGGATTATTATATCCGAAGCTATGAGGAGCTGTTTGATGAAAATTCAGAAAGGTGAAAAAGGGTATATCCGCCGCAAGAAGGCCGTACAGACGATTGTTGTCCTTGTTTTCGTTGCGGCCGGTCTTTCGCTTTTCTTTTTTTGCAGGACGATTCTCGGGACAAGCCGGAATCTCGGCACGGTCGTCGCCGTATTACTGACGCTTCCTGCTGCGAAAGCGCTTGTGAATCTGATTCTTTTTCTTCCGTTCAAATCGACCGATGAGTCGCTTGGTGAAAGCGTCAAGCCATTAATCCGTCCCGATGATAAAGCCTATTACGACCTTGTTTTCACATCCCCCGAGAGCATCATGCATCTCGATTTTCTCTGCGTCCGCGAGACCGAAATGATGGCATACTCCGAAGACGGGAAGAAGATTGAAAAGATTGTATCGTATTTTACGGATTCCATCGCAAAGCGCGGCGTAACCGTTCATATGCATGTATTCCGAAATAAAGAAGAGCTGCTCAATAGGCTTCGTGACTGCGACCGCGAGGGGCAGGTTCCCGAGGAAATTACCGGTTTTATTCACATGGTTTTGGTGAAATAGCATGAAATCGTTTACGATTACGACAAATGACGACGGCCTCCGAATCAATAAATTCCTGAACCGTCTTATGCCGAACGCAGGAAGCGGTTTTCTGTATAAGATGATGCGAAAAAAAAACATCACTTTGAACCACGGAAAATGTGAAGGCAATGAAACGCTTCATACCGGTGATGTTATCGAGATATTCTTCTCGGACGAGACGTTTGCGAATTTCGCCGGAAAACCCGCAGAGGAGCTTCCGGTCTTTTCGAAGCATTCGGTTTCTTCCGATCAGATTGTCTGTGAAGACAATAACCTTATAATCGCTTATAAACCCGCCGGAATCCTTTCCCAGAAGGATACGCCCGAAAGCGAATCAATGAACGAGATGCTGCTTTCTTATATGGCAGAGAAGGGCGAACTGACCGCCGAATCGCTTTCGGAATATAAGCCCGGCGTATGTAACCGGCTTGACCGGAATACGCCCGGAATCCTTCTTTTTGCAAAAACGGCGCCCGCCGGAAGAGAACTGAACAGGCTGCTTCGTGAGCGTCTCATTGAAAAATACTATTACGCCGTTGTCGCAGGGTGTTTCCCGGACTTTCTTGACAGCAAACTGTATCTGACAAAGGAAGCCGAAACCAACACCGTAACGATTACAGAGGGCCCGATCAGTTCCGACAGTGTTATGGTTCATACGGACTTCACGCCGGTACAGAAGACCAAAGATCTTACGCTTCTTCGGATTCGTCTTCATTCCGGCAAATCCCATCAGATCCGTTCCGTGCTTTCTTACCTCGGGTATCCGGTGCTTGCCGACCCGAAGTATAAATCGGCTTCCGGAGAGATTAACGCAGTTTCGGTCCGTTACCGTAACGCTTACCACCTGCACGGGCAGCTGCTTCTTGCGTATGCGTATCATTTTCCGAAAGCAATCAGGGAACCGCTTACCGGGTTGGCAGGACGGGTTTTCCGTTCGCCCGTTCCGGAAGGTTTTGCAAAGATACTTGAGAACGAATTCCGTATAAAAGGAGATTATCATGCCATCCTGGAAATCCCGGGGACTTCGGGGCTCCTTCTTTGAGGAGTTAATCAACGAAACCAACGAGTATTACCGTGACAACGGCATTGCGCTTGTGCATAAGATTCCGACGCCGATTACGCCGATTGACATCGACAAGGAAACAAAGCACATCACGCTTGCGTATTTCGACCAGGTCAGCACGGTCGATTATGTCGGCGTGGCACAGGGCGTTCCGATCTGTTTCGACTGCAAGGAATGCGTCGCGGATACGTTTCCGCTTCAGAATGTGCATGCCCATCAGGTAAAATATATGAAGGATTTCGAAGCGCAGGGCGGGATTGCGTTCCTTCTGATTTATTACACGAAGCGCGATATCATTTATTATATGAATTACCCGGAACTCGCTTATTTCTATGAGCGTCAGGAGAACGGCGGACGTAAGAGCATCCGTTTTGATGAGCTGAACGGAGCGAACTTCCATAAGAAAAGCGATAACCTCTATATCAACTATCTCGAATACGTGAATGACGATCTTGAAAAAAGAGAACAAACTGAGTCTTGACAAAAGGGGTATCGGTCTATATAATGTTGACATTCACGTGCTACCGAATTAGCACTCTACCATGTGAAAGTGCTTAAGGCAGAAATCATACAGGAGGTAAGGATACCATGACGGAATTACTCCATACGCCCGAAGGAGTCCGGGACGTATACGGTGCGGAATGCCGCGACAAACTGATTCTTGAGAACCGGCTGAGGGAGTGCATGCACCGGCACGGATATATGGATATCGAAACGCCTTCTTTCGAATACTTTGATATATTCAGCAGGGAGCGCGGAACAGTGCCGTCGAAGGATATGTATAAGTTTTTCGACCGCGAAGGCAACACGCTTGTGTTAAGGCCCGACATGACGCCTTCCATCGCCCGCTTTGTTTCGAAATACTACCGTGACGAGAAGGCTCCGATCCGTCTCTGTTACTGCGGTCAGACGTTCATCAATAACGAAAGTTATCAGGGCCGTCCGAAGGAAACGACGCAGCTCGGTGCGGAGTTGATGAACGATGCTTCGGTCGAAGCCGACGCTTCGATGATAGAGCTGTTAATTGACTGTCTTCAGTCAGCGGGAATCGAAGATTTTCAGATTGAAATCGGAAATGCAGACTTCTTCAAAGGTTTGATGGAAGACTGCTCGTTCTCCGAAGAGGAAGAAGAACAGCTTCGTGTTCTGATGAAGACGAAAAACCTGTACGGCGCTTCGGAACTTCTGTCGCATAAGTCTTTAAAAGAAGATAACCGTGAGCTGTTGCTTCGGATTCCCGAGCTGTTCGGAAGTTTTGAGACAATCGATGAAATCCGAAGCCTTACGAAGAACCCCCGTTCCCTGAAGGCTCTTGACCGTCTGAGCGAGCTTTATGCATTACTAAAGAAGAACGGTTACGACCGTTACGTATCGCTTGATTTCGGCATGCTCAGCAAATACCGTTATTATACCGGAATTATATTCCGTGCCATTACTTACGGTTCCGGCGAAGCGGTTGCTTCGGGAGGACGTTACGATAATCTCGTCGCGCAATTCGGTATGGACGCGCCTGCAATCGGCATGTCGATTACCGTTGATGCTTTGATGATGGCGACAACCCGTCAGGGTATCGCCAAAGAAATGAAGAACGAGCCGACGCAGGAATATATCACGGTTGCGCTTGCGAAGGGACGCCTTGCCGATAAGGCGATGGAGATTCTCACGAAAGCCGGTTATTCGTGCGAAGAAATGAAGGATAAGAGCACGCGGAAGCTGATCTTCACGAACGAAGAGAAGAAGATGCGTTTCTTCCTTGCCAAAGCAAACGATGTTCCGACCTACGTCGAATACGGAGCCGCCGATATCGGCATTGTCGGAAAGGATACGATTCTCGAGGAAGGACGCAAGCTTTACGAGGTCATTGATTTCAACATGGGCCGCTGCCGCATGTGCGTGGCAGGTCCGAAGGAAGCAAAGGAACTTCTCGGAAGCGGTAAGATTATCCGCGTTGCGACCAAATACCCGGCGATTGCGAAGGATTATTTCCGAAACGTCAAGCATCAATCGGTCGAAATTATCAAACTGAACGGCTCGATTGAGCTTGCGCCGATTGTAGGACTTTCGGAAGTTATCGTCGATATCGTCGAAACCGGTTCGACGCTTCGCGAGAACGGCCTCGAGGTTTTGGAAGAGGTTGCGCCGCTTTCCGCAAGAATGGTGGTCAACCAGGTAAGCATGAAAATGGAACAGGAACGCATCCGCAAACTGATCGGGGATATCCGTAAGGTTCTGGAGGCTTAAGAAAGGATTTGTATGAAAACAGTCACATTAACCGATGCGACAAGAAAGGAACTGCTTGATACGCTCAAAAAGCGCAGCACCAATTCGTTTTCTGAGCAGGAGCAGAAGGTCGCAGCCATCATTGAAGACGTCCGTAAGAACGGAGATAAAGCCGTGTTCGCCTATACGGAGAAATTCGACGGCGTCACGATTTCTTCGGACAATATCGTTGTTACGAAGGAAGAAATCGACCGCGCATACGAAACAATCGATCCGGAGCTCCTTAAGGTCATCCGCGATGCGATTAAGAACATCCGCGATTATCACATGCTGCAGAAGCGTGCAAGCTGGTTTGATACGAAGGACGGCATCTTCCTCGGGCAGCGGATTCTTCCGATTGCCAAAGTCGGCGTATACGTACCCGGCGGAAGAGCGGTGCTTTCGTCAAGCGTTTTGATGAATATCATTCCCGCGAAGGTTGCCGGCGTTCCCGAGATTATTATGGTGACGCCTCCGCAGAAAAGCGGTGAACTGAATGCCGCTTCGGTTGTCGCTGCCGTCGAAGCAGGCGTCGATAAGATCCTGAAGGTCGGCGGAGCACAGGCGATTGCAGCCCTTGCATACGGTACCGAAAGCATTCCGAAGGTCGATAAGATCGTCGGCCCCGGCAATATCTATGTCGCCCTTGCAAAGAAGACCGTATACGGTAGCGTCGGCATCGATTCGATTGCGGGTCCGAGCGAGATTCTCATTCTTGCGGACGAAACCGCGAATCCGCGTTACGTTGCCGCAGACCTTTTAAGCCAGGCCGAGCACGACGAACTGGCTTCGGCAATTCTCGTTACAACGAGTGCCGGACTTGCCGAACAGGTAAGCAGGGAAGTCGACGCGTTAACCGAACAGCTGTCCCGAAAGGAAATCATCAAAAAGTCGCTTGCGGATTACGGCTGCATCTTCGTTGCGGACTCGATGCAGCAGGCAATCGATACGGCCAATGCCATCGCTTCGGAGCACTTGGAGATATTAACGAAGAATCCGTTCGATACGATGACATACATTAAGAATGCCGGCGCAATCTTCTTAGGCGAATACTCGAGCGAACCGCTCGGTGATTATTTCGCAGGTCCCGATCACATTCTTCCGACGAACGGTACGGCCAAGTTCTTTTCGCCGCTCAATGTCGACGATTTTGTAAAGAAGACAAGCGTGATTTCGTATTCAAGAGAAGCATTGCAGCCGGTCTGGAAGGAAATCACCACATTTGCCGAAGCAGAAGGGCTTACCGCGCACGCGAATTCGATTGCGGTAAGATTTGAGAACGAATAAAACCAGGAGGGAACCTTTATGAACCGAATTGCTACCGTGGAACGGCAGACGAAAGAAACAAAGATTACCTGTACGCTCAATCTCGACGGAACCGGACAGTTTGACATCAACACCGGAATCGGCTTCTTTGATCACATGCTTTCGGGTTTCGCGAAGCACGGCCTTTTCGATCTGACAATCAAAGCGGAAGGCGATCTGAATGTAGATTCGCATCATACGATTGAGGATGTCGGAATCGTGCTCGGAACCGCCATCAAACAGGCGCTCGATACGAAAGAAGGAATCTCCCGGTACGGTTTTTTCCTGCTCCCGATGGACGAAACGCTCATGATGTGCGCATTGGATCTTTCCGGACGGCCGTATTTCTGTTATGATGTCAATACGTCCGTTGACCGTCTCGGTGAGATGGATGTTGAAACCGCAAGAGAGTTCTTCTATGCGATTTCCTATACGGCAGGCATGAATCTGCACATCAAGATGCTTTCCGGCGAGAACAATCACCACATTTTGGAGGCAATGTTCAAGGCATTCGCAAAAGCGCTCGATACGGCCTCCGGTTTTGATAAGCGCATCAACGGCGTACTTTCCACGAAAGGAACCATCTGAATGAAGAAGAGTATCTACGGCTATATCAATGCCGAAACCGAGTATTCGTCGAACGTTCTTGAGAAGGCGATGGCCTATGAGCAGAACGGTGCAGACGGACTCTATATCTACAACTACGACGCAAGCGAAAAAGAGCAGATGAAGTTTCTTGAGACCGTCAAAATGATTCTCAAGAAGGTTGACATCCCGCTTTTGATCGGCTGCCATGTAAGACGTTTTGAGGACGTCAAGAAGGCGCTTTATACGGGTGCAAGCTATGCGGTTGTGCCCTACGGGCCGGATTTTCCGGAAGAGGAAATCAAAAAGTCGATTGACCGTTTCGGTAAGGATAAGCTTCTTGTCGAGTTTAACTGTGATCCGGAGACAACGGCCGGAGAGTACCGCAATGCGGATCTTCTGTGCGCTCTCAAAAATCTCGGCATCGCGGGCTTTATCTTTAAGCATATCGTTCCGGATGATGTCAAAAAACAGATTGCAGCAAGCCCGCTTCCGGTACTTGTAAGGGACAGCCTTGTAAGAAACGATATCGAATCACTTCTTTCGCTTGAGAACGTATCAGGCGTATTGACCAATTACTATGTCGGTAAAAATATCATCAAAGTAAAGAATTCGCTTCGTGATTTCGGCATTGATACGAAATGTCTCGTCAGCTCGATGGCATTTTCCGAGTTTAAAACCGACGAGAACGGACTTGTGCCGGTTGTCGTTCAGGATTATAAGACCTCCGAAGTGCTGATGCTTGCTTATATGAACGAAGAGGCATACAATAAGACGATAGCGACCGGACGGATGACGTATTTCTCAAGAAGCCGGAACGAACTCTGGGTAAAAGGCGAGACGTCCGGACATTATCAGTTCTTAAAGGAACTCCGGATTGACTGCGACAACGATACGATTCTGGCGATGGTGCATCAGCTCGGAGCAGCGTGTCATACCGGCAATGTTTCGTGTTTCTTCACCGAGCTATGCAAGAAGGAATACTCGACCTACAATCCGCTCAATGTTTTGACCGAGGATTATAATGTCATACTGGACCGCAAGGTGAATCCGAAGGAAGGTTCCTATACGAATTATCTGTTCGATAAGG
>CAMZEW010000001.1:0-44976 GCA_947305875.1 uncultured Lachnoclostridium sp. | reverse complement strand
GCATCAATCCGCCGGACATCCCGGCTGTCCTGGTCCGCTCCCACGGTCCGTTCACCTGGGGCAAGGACGCGGCCGAAGCCGTCCACAATGCGGTCGTTCTCGAGGAGGTCGCGTTCATGGCGCTGAACAGTGCGCTGCTCGTCGGCGACACGCCCTGCATGCAGCAGGCGCTGCTCGATAAGCACTACTTAAGAAAACACGGAAAGAACGCCTATTACGGACAGAATTAAACAGGAACGGCGGGGAATCACTCCCCGCCGTTTTTCTTATCTTCTTCTCACTTTACTCTTCGGCGCACGCCGCATCACAATCATCGGGACGACAATATAGACAAGGACAATCAGTCCGATGAAGATTGCCCCGAATATGACTCCCGCTCTAGTCGCGGCCGCCTGTTTCGACGTACCTTCCCAGCGTATTACGCTCTTCGGAAGCGGCGTCGGCGTCGGCGTAGCCTTCTTCGTTCCGGTCAGTTTGACAACAGTCGCGGTTCCCGGTCCGCCCACCGATTCAAGAAGCGACGGTGACAGCAGGAACTTCGGCCACATCGCGTTGAAATCCTTCTGGGAAAGCGGATACTCCTCGTTGTAGAAGATGATGTCCGTCGTGCCGATTGCGGCATCCTCATAGAAGAACTCGAGCCGCCCGATTACATTCTCCCCGTGGACATAATCCTCAGGAACAATATACTCGACCTTCTTACTGATCTTCGTCAGGTCGGCTCCGTGCGGCACCACAACGGTCGCGGCGGGGTCAATCGAAAGCGTGTCATGTTCCTTGCCCGTAAACATCTGGCATTCGCTGAAGAAGCCCGCGTAATCCGGGTCGATCGTGCGCTCTAAGGCGCGCATCGTGTAGCATTTGTAGTTCTCAAAAGCATAATTAAGCATCGTTACGGAGTCATCGTAGGACGCCTCGTCGGAGGCGCTTCCCATCACGATGGCGACGAGCCGCATGCCGTCGCGCTCCGCGTAGGTGCAGAGATTGTAGGTCCCGTCGGGTGCTGCTCCGCCCGACTTGCCCGCTATCGCAAAATCGTATTTCAAGGTCTGCCGGATGAATTTGTGCGTCTGCGCGATGGTACGCGATTCCTTCAGGTTCGTCTGGGGAATCTGATACCATTTGACGCCGGCAATCTGCAGGAAATCATTCCGCATGCCGAGCCTGCTCGCAATCAGCGCAATATCGTAAGCGCAACTGGTCTGGGTCGTTCCGCCGGTTCCGGTCGCACTGTTAAATGTCGTATTCACGCCGCCGAGCTGCTCCATCCGGGCGTTCATCATTTTCAAAAACTTCCGCATGCTTCCGCCAGTGTGCTCGCCGAGCGCATATGTTGCTTCGTCGGCCGACGCAACGAGACAGGCGTACAGCATGTCTTCGACCGCAAGGCGTTCGTCTGCGACAAGACCGACTCGCGTCACTTTGCTTCCGATTCCGTTAATCGACGCATACGAGCACTTGACCGTATCGGTCATGTTCGCTTCTTCAAGAACAAGAAGCGCGGTCATAAGCTTCGTCAGGCTGATCGGCGGAAGGGATTCCGTCGCATTTTTCGCAAAAAGAATGGCGCCCGAGCGGACTTCCATAACGATTCCCGCCTTCGCGCTGACGGCGGGCCCGCCCTTAAGAATCGCTTCAATCGTCGGAATCGGCTTCTCTTCCTCACCCTCCTCCGCGGCGGCTCCGCGGAAGCACGCAAAGAAGCTGCCGCCCGCCTCCGTAATCAGGAGGAGGACCGCAATCAGGATGCTCGCGATTCGGTTTTGGACATTCTTTCTCATGTTAATCATTTTATCACATCGACGGGGCGTTTGCAATTGCGTAGTATTCGTGCACAAGGCTTCGGAAACCGTAGTCCTTGATTGTCTCGTAACGCAGGCGGTAGTTGGCTTTCGTGTGCCTGCCGGTCGCAAGGAAGCGGATGTTCTCAAGAAGGTACGCGTCCAGTTCCTTAAGGCTCTCGTCGGTGTTGATGACCGGGAAGAACCAGCGGCACCAGGTGAGCTCGCTTTTGTTCGGGTTGTCGTAGAATTTGCGGTTGAAATGCCGGATGTACGCGCGGATTGCCTGCTCGTCGGACGCGCCCTTCTTAACCTTCCAGCGGTACAGCGCCCGCGCCTTGCGGCGGATCTTCCCCTTCATCTTCTCAACCGATGCCCGCGCCACGTCAACCTTGCCCGCATGGAAGGTGATTCCGAGGAAATCCCACGGCTCGCCGGGCTTTGCATAGAACACCTTCTTCGGGTTGACGGTCATATCCTTGTCGGAAAGCCTTGTAAGAATCTCCTCGCGGTACTGCTCAAGTTCCTCGTACGTATCCGCCATCACGATGATGTCGTCCGAGTAGCGCGCGTAGACGGCCCCTTGCTCCGAGAAGTACCGGTCCATGTCCGAAAGGTACAGATTTGCGAGAAATGAGGACAGCGAATTGCCGGCCATGATGCCCTTCCGGTCTTCAATGATCTTCCCGCCGTCCGTCACGTAGGGATTCCGTAGAAATTCCTTCAGGAAACCGCAGAACCGCGGCTGCTCCGCCCCGAGCACCCGCTCAATCAGCGGAATGATCCGCTCGACGTCGACCGAATTGAAATAATCGTGAATATCAAGCTTATACACGTACTTCTCCGAAAGCCCCGGCACGGAAAGCAAATCCCCGACCGCCTTCTTCACGCCGCGGTTCACGCGGAACGAGAACAGATTGTCCGAGAAGATGCCGTCATACTCATGCAGCCGGTAGGAAAGATACTTAAGGACAATCCCCGCCTCGCCCGGAAACATATAGACAACGCGCTTCTTATCGGTTCCTTTCTTGTTAAGAACCGTCCTTTCCGCATACGGGAAGGGCTTCCCTGAACGGAAGTGTCCGTCCCACGTCAAAAAACTGCCGCAGTCGATAAACTGCCGCAGTTCCGAGAGTTCCTGTTTCGTTGCGTGTTCCCCGGCTTTGCAGTACTCGTAGAACCGTTCCCACTGACTGCCGTCGCCGATGGTTTCCAAAAAATCCATCATATAATCCGATAAAAAGGAGGTCTCCCGCAAGCGGGGCCTCCTTTACTCTTATGGTTAGAGAAGAAGTGCTTTAAAATAGCAATTTTGCTATACCGGGCGATACATAACCGGCTACCTGCAAAACCGTTTTGATGGTTATGCTGCGCCCCCTGCAGGTGCATCCATGTGCGTTCTTCCCTATCCGACTCGGTCAAAGACCTGTATTACATGGCGTTCCGGATACGGTTCACCACATAACTTTCTTCGTTCTTGTAGCATTCGATGCAATGCACGGTCTTGATTCCGGCTGCCTTCAATGCCTGCTTGGATCCCTTATAAGGAAGTCCGTTCGTCTTGTTGATCGGCATTACGAAAAATGCGAAGTTCTGTCCGGTTTTGCTCATCATAAACGTTACCGGAATGCATTTCGGATGCGCGCTCGCATCGATGCGGGTAATCGGAACGTTCTCTTCAAGGCTCCAGTCCGGGAAATTCTTTACCAGAATGTTCCGGAAGTATGCCGCGTCACGATGGAAGCTGTCATTGAAATCATAACCGCCGTCTTCGCGGTAGATCCGCTCGGCATCGGGATCCGCAGCGGGGGTATTCACAACCGGAGCAGCTGCCTGCGGGGCAGGCGTGGGAGCGGGCGTTGCCGCCGGCTTCTTACCGGGAGTAACAACCGAATCAACAGCCTTCTTCGTTTCGTTGAAGATGGAGTTCATGATCTTATCAAAAATACCCATTACAAATCCTCCTTGTCAGGACAGGGAAATTAATAAAGCTCCTGCGTTAGACCGGTATGATAATCGTTCGTGCCGCGCTTCAGATCAAGGTATTCCTTCAGGATGATATCCTCAATATCCATGATTCTTCTCTGCGCTTCGGTACGCTTCTTCTTACGGTCGCCCATGATGGCGTTCTTGTTCTCTTCCACAACCTTACGAAGATCTTCCTGCTCGGCAAGAAGCTTCTCATAGTCGGCTTTACGCTTTGCAAGGATTTCCTGACGTCTCTGTTCCTGCTTTCTCGCAACCTCGAGACGACGCTCTTCCATCTGTCTGCGGACTTCGTCCTTCTCCTGCTGCTTCTTCTTGTTCTGCTCGAGAATCTCACGCATACGGCGGCGTACGGCTGCCTCATGCTCGTCCATCTCTTCCTTGCTGGTTTCGTTCGTCTCAATCGGGGTAGCGGCAGGCTTTACACCGTCCGGAGTGATGTCCGGGATACTGCTGACCGGCTTCACCGGCTCGGGAGCGGGAACAACCGGCGTCGGCTCAGGGATAACCGGAGCGGGTTCCGGAATAACCGGTGCGGGCTCGGGGATTACCACAGGCTCGGGAATCACGGGTGCGGGCTCAACGGGCTTAACTTCCTCGGCTGCAGGTGCGGTGAAGGAAGGGAAGAGGCTCTCAAGGCTTGCTGCGCTTGCAGCAATCTCTTCGGGAGTCGGAACCTTCTGAGCGGGTGCGGGAGCTGCTTCCGGCTCGGGAGCAATATAAGGCAGAATCTCGGGGATTACAGCGTTGGCTGCAATATCCTCAGGAGTAGGCGCTGCGGGCTTCACGGGCTCTGCTGCGGGTGCGGGTGCAACCGGCGCAGGAGCGGGTGCTGCGGGCTTAACGGCTGCGGCAGGATTCACGAGGGAAACCTCCCACTCCGGCTCGATATCATTTTTGATTGCGCTGTTGGTGGACACTTCCCACTCGGGTTCAACGGGTGAGGGTGCCGGGGCAGGCTTTACCTCTTCTTTCACCGGCGCGGGTGCCGGTGCAGGTGCCGGGGCAGGTTCAGGGGCAGGGGCTGCCGCTTTCGGCTGCTGCGCGGTGCCCATCAGCTCCGCAATCAGCTCCTCTACCGTTCTTTCTCTTCCGGGATCATTGTTAGCCATACCATCCTCCTGTAACTCATTTAATCGTTTTGATAGATATTGAATGTCGACCTCGCCGCCCATCTCGGACAGTCTCGGCAGAATCTTCTTCGCGTCTGCCAGAACCGCCTCGGGAATGGAACTTTTTGACAGCATTTCAAGTGTTTCCTCTTTGTACGCGTCTCCGATCGGAATCCGGACCATCTCGCCGTCCACTTCCGCAACCATGTAATTCTCGGTCGGCTGCGGCTCGGGCTGCTTCGGCTTCGAAGGCTTCTTCGCTGCCTTCGTTTCCTTGGCCGTCTTCGCGGTCTTGCCGGCGGGTTTCGCCGGTTTTTCTATCTTGGCTGTCTTCTCAGGGGTCTTCTCGGTTTTCTTCTCAGCTGGTTTCGTCTCGGCTTTCTTAGCCGTCTTATCCGTCTTCTTCGGCTCGGCCTTCTTCGCTGCAGTTTTCTCTGCCTTCATCTCGGCAGTTGCCTTCGCGGCGGGCTTCTTCTCAGCCTTCACGGGTTTCTCCGTCTCGGCGGCTTTCGTCCCGGCGGCTGCAGGTTTCTCAGCCTTCTTCTCAGCGGTTGCCTTTGCTGCGGGCTTGTCAGCCTTCTTCGCCCCGGCCTTCACGGGTTTTTCCGTTTTCGCCTCGGCCTTTTCTGCCTTCGCTGCCGGCTTGTCAGCCTTCTTCGGCTCCGCTTTCTTCGCGGCAGGCTTCTCGGACTTCTTGGTTTCGGTCGCTACGGCTTCTTTCTTCTCAGTCTTCGCATCGGCCGTAATATCCTTCACAGGCTCGGGTGCCTTCGCAGCCTTCTTCGGCTCGGCATTCGTAACGGGCTTCTTACCGTCCGTCAGGAAGAACGGTTCCTTCGACAGAATCGCGAGTGAGCACCAGACGGAAAGCACCGTCTCGAAGAACTCGGTCTTCTCACCGGCGGTTCCGGCGAAAAGCTCCATCGCGAGATTCTCCATAACCGGCTTAATCCGCGTCAGGTCCTTGCGCGCCCGGTTCAGCGAGGCGACAACCGCGCCGTCCGCCGCCGCCTTCTCACGAAGCTCGCGGTTCAGTCCGGACGGAAGGAAGTATATATTCTTATCAGGCGTGCTGCAAAGCCCCGGGAAGTAAGAACCGCCGCGGTAATTCAGATACCCGGCGTCTTCCACGGCCTTCGCAATCGCCGTCAGTTCCCCGATGGAAAGGCGATCGTATTCCGCCCCCGTGCGCTTCAGGTAATCCCCCGTCGTCCAGATGAACGAACGGAACGCATGCAGGTCGGAAACGCCTGCGATAATGCCCTTGTTTACGAGCGATGCCAGACTGTCCTTTCCGACAGTACGCTTCTCGAGAACCTTTGACAGACGCTGCGCGTTCTCAAAAAGCGTGTAGCGCTTTTTCTTAATCCCGTCTATCGCCTGCAAAACGTCATCCGGAAGACCTGCTTTTCGGTAGGACTTGCCGGTGAGCCGGGCGGGCTTCTTCTGGCCGTCTTCAGTTGTGCTCTGTCCGTAATAAACGAACAGCTTCTTACCGGGCTTCCATCTTGTGAAGAGCCCGTTCCAATTGAAATCTCCCATACCTATCCCCGGTTTGCGTAAATGACATACCACCGTAGCGTACATTTATTAGTAAATATTAGTGTAACATTGACTACCCTGTTTTTTCAAGTACTTTTCTCAATTTTTTGTGCGTTTTCGGCTGATTTTTCAGGAAATTTTACCAACTTCGTAGTCCTGTGCGCGGACGGCTTCCGAAAGCGCCTCCGCAATTACCTCGTCGGAGCAGGTGACGACCACCTTGTTTTCCTTGTGGCTTGCCGTCGCGTCGCTTACGCCGGGCACTCCGAGAAGGGCTTTTCGAACGCGCGCCTCACAGTGCTCGCACATCATTCCGTTTACTTCCATTGTGACGGTTTTCATTGCATTTTCCTCCGTTTTTCCTTTGGTTTGTTCTTTTCGGAACAGGTTGATCCGAAGCGCGTTACTGACCACGCAGAAACTCGACAGACTCATCGCCGCTGCCGCGACCATCGGGTTCATCGCAAGACCGGTGAGTCCTGTCAGAACGCCCGCCGCGAGCGGGATGCATAAAACGTTATAAAAGAACGCCCAGAACAGGTTCTGGCGGATTATCCGAAGCGTAAACCTTCCGAGCCGAATGGCTTCGACCGCCTCCGACAGGCTGCTGCCGGACAGAACGACATCAGCTGCGTCAATCGCGACGTCGGTTCCCGCGCCGATTGCCATGCCGAGGTCGGCTTCCACAAGCGCCGGAGCGTCGTTGATTCCGTCGCCGACCATCGCGGTGTGCGGATACTTCGCGATGACGTCCGATTTGCCGCCGGGAAGCTGCTGCGCGTACACGAGATCCGCACCGAGCTGCACGCCGATTGCTTTCGCAGTCTTTTCGTTATCGCCGGTCAGGAGGATGACCTGAAGATTCATCTCATGAAGCCTCTGCACCGCGCGGATACTGTCTTCTTTTAATCCGTCGGCAACAAGGATGCAGCCGAGACAACGTCCGCCTTCGGCGATGTAAATCGGGGTTTTGCCCTGTTCGGAAGCCTTCGAGGCGGCTTCAAAGATCTCGTCCGGAATCCGGATCGGCTGCACTGTCCCCGTGTCCGGATGGTGCGCGTTCGGTTGTGTTGCCCAAGCATTCGGATTCTGCCCGCTTAATTCCGTTTCTTCCATGAACGCCCGGTTTCCGACACGGATTGCAGTCCCGCCGAGCGTTCCGCGGATGCCTTTCCCGGGTACTTCTTCGAAGTTCTCTATATCCTCCGGTATTGTGATTCCCTGCTGTTTCGCTTCCTGAAGAACCGCTTCCGAAAGCAGATGGCCGCTTCGCTGTTCGAGAGCTGCCGCAAGCAGGAGCACGCGTTCCTTTGTTTCCCCTTCAGCCGGGAAGATGTCCGTTACGCGCGGCACGCCGGTCGTCACCGTGCCGGTCTTGTCAAGAAGCACGGTCTGCACGCGTCCCGCCTGTTCGATTGCTTCGGCGGTTTTATATAAGATTCCGTTCCGTGCGCCGACGCCGCTTCCGACCATCACCGCTACCGGTGTTGCTAATCCCAGCGAACACGGACAGCTGATGACAAGCACCGAGATTCCGCTTGCGAGCGCTTCGCCTGCGGACTGTCCGAGCAGAAGCCGTATCACAACGGTTCCGATTGCAATCAGTATTACCGTCGGGACGAAAACTGCTGCCACACGGTCTGCCATCTTCGCAATCGGCGCCTTGGTCGCAGCCGAATCCGCGACAAGCCGCAGTATTGCAGCGTAGGCGGTATCCTCGCCGACCATCGTGGCGCGGCATACCAGATAGCCGTTCCCGTTGATTGTTGCCGCGTGAACCGTATCGCCGATTGTCTTCGTTACCGGCATGCTTTCGCCGGTCAGCGCAGATTCATTCACGCCGCTCGTGCCTTCGGTCACTTCGCCGTCAACCGGGATGCTCTCGCCGGGACGCACCACGAAGATATCGCCGACAGCCACTTCCCCTGCCGGTATTACAATCTCCTCACCGTTTCGCCGGACGGTTGCCGTCTTCGGCGCAAGCTTCATAAGGCTCTTAAGGGCGTCGGTCGTCTTGCCTTTAGCCCGTGCTTCGAGCATCTTTCCGACCGTAATCAGCGTCAGAATCATCGCCGCCGACTCGAAATACCATTCGGTGCTGTCCGAGGTGAACAGCAGAACCGCGCTGTACGCCCACGCCGTTAGTGAACCGATGGCGACAAGCGTGTCCATATTCGGCGCAAGGTGCAGAATTCCCTTCACGCCCCTTACGAAGAAAGCTCCGTTCACGACCATCACAAAAAGCGCCAGCGCCATCTGCGCGCCGCCGCGAATCTTATCGTCCGAAAGAAATCCCGGAAGCGGAATGCCGAACATATCATGCCCCATCCCGATCAGAAACAGGATGACGAGCGCCGCAAGCGAGATAACAAGACGTCTCTTAAGCACCGGTGTCTCTCGGTCCGTAAGAGCATCCTCTTCCCCGGTCTTTCCCATAGGGCATGCTCCTGCGCAAGGCTTTCCCGAGGCATGCTTCCCACCGGCCCCGGAAGTGCTTCCGTTCCCCGCCGCCTCTGCGTCATACCCTGCCTTTCGAACCGCAGCGACAATCGCGTCCGCCCCGGCGGTACCTTCCACCTGCATGGTTCCGAGCAGCAGGCTCACCGTAACCGACCGAACGCCGGGCACACCCCTCACCGCGCGTTCCACCGCGGCGCTGCATGCCGCGCAGGACATTCCGTATACATTGAACCGTTCCATTTTCCCCTGCCTTTCCGCGCGTTCTCCTTCTTTTCTCTCCAAAAGATTATTATAGCAGATTGATTAGCCGCAGACAACCGTCTTTCCGAAAAAGCACCGCTTGAGAAACCCGTCTTGTTGTGCTATGATAGGCGAATAAGAAAGCCGCGAAAGGAGACCGCGATGAATCCCGTTTTTTCGGTAATCATTCCCGCTCATAACGAGGAGAAATACATCCGCCGCTGCATCCGCTCGGTTCGGCGGGCGGCTGAATTTGCCGGCAGGGAAACCGAAATCATCGTCGTCTGCAACCGCTGTACCGACCGGACCGAAGAAATTGCTTCGGAAGCCGGCGCCAGAACCGTTTCGAACGAGGTCCGCTCCATCGCAAAGGTGCGTAACGACGGCATCCTCGCCGCAACCGGACGCATCATCGTGACCATCGATGCGGACAATCGCATGACCAAAGGAACGCTCGCCGAAATCCGCGACCTTCTTTCTACCGGAAAGTACATCGGCGGAGGCGCTCCGATGCGGTTCGAGCGGTATTCGTTTCTGCTTTGGCTGAATGATCTGATGTGCCGTGTGGCATTTGCCGCAACGGGACTGTACTGCGGAATCTTCTGGGCGGAACGGGAGACGTTCCTTGCCGTCGGCGGCTTCACGGATATCAAGGCGATGGAGGACGTTGCAACCGCGAAGGCCCTCAGGCGCTACGGAAAGGCGGTCGGGAAAAAGTACGGTGTGCTTCGGAAGAACTACCTCCTGAATTCCACCCGCAAGCAGGACGAACTCGGCGACGGCCTTTATTTCCGCCTTATGGCGAAGAACACCGGCGCGCTTATTAAGGCTTCGCTCGGCGACTCGTCGGAGCTCGACGGATTGCTTGATAAACTGTTTTATGACTATAACGGCTGACAACAGAGGAGCGTTATATGATTACTTATCTTTCCAAACTGTTCCATGCGGACGCGCTTCCCGAGGACCGCAGGCGCGGCTTCTACGGCAAGCTCTGCGGCGCGGTCGGAATCTTTCTGAATCTGGTGCTTTTCGCAGGCAAGCTGTTCGCCGGGATTCTAAGTTCCTCGATTGCCATCACGGCCGACGCGTTCAACAACCTTTCGGACGCCGGTTCTTCGGTCGTTTCGCTCGTCTCGTTCCGGCTTTCGGAGCAGAAACCCGATGCGGAGCACCCGTACGGGCACGGCCGGCTCGAATACGTCGCCGGACTGATTATCTCGGGCGTCATCCTTGTCATGGCTTACGAACTGATCAAGGAATCGGTCGGCAAGATTCTGCACCCCGAAGCAACCAACTGGTCGCCGGTTGTGCTGATCATTCTGATTGCTTCGATTCTCGTCAAATGTTACATGGCCTTCTACAATACCCGCGTCGGAAAGAAGATTAATTCCGCTACGCTTCGCGCCACGGCAACCGACAGCTTAAGTGACTGCCTTGCAACGACAGCCGTATTGATTGCGACGCTTCTTGAACACTTCTTCTCGTGGAAACTGGACGGCTGGTTCGGTATTCTCGTCGGCATCTTCATTCTGATTGCCGGTTTCAAGGCGGCCAAAGAAACGGTTGACCCGCTGCTCGGCGCACCGCCGGATCCCGAGTTTGTCAAATCCGTTGAGGATATCGTAATCGGTTTCGACCCTTCGATTCTCGGGCTACATGACCTGATTGTGCACGATTACGGCCCGGGGCGGCGCATTATCTCGCTTCATGCAGAGGTTCCTGCAGAGGGCGACATTCTTGCCATCCACGATATCATTGACAACCTCGAGTACACGCTCTGCACGAAGCTTTCGTGCCTCGCGACCATCCACATGGATCCGATTGTAACGAACGACCCGCAGGTGGACGCACTTCGGAATCAGGTGAAGACCATCATCACGGATGTTGATTCCGAACTTACAATGCACGATTTCCGTGTTGTATGCGGTCCGACCCACACGAACCTGATTTTCGATATCGTCCTTCCGTTCCGCCTCTCCGATCATGTCGAAGAGATTAAGAAGAAGATCATGGGCGAAGTAACCCGTACCATAGGCGATACTTATTTCTGCGTAATCAATGTCGATTATAAGATGAGTTCGAAAGAATAACCCAAGACACAAGGAAGCCCGGCATCACTGCCGGGCTTTTTCCATGCTCTCTTTTACTGTACGACGACCTCGTTCTGTTCCGGGGCGGTCTGCAGATAGATTGTGAAGCGGGTTCCGATCTCCTCGCGGCTTAACACCTCAATCGTGCCGCGATGGCGGTCTATGATCCATTTGGCGATCGAAAGACCGAGGCCTGTTCCGCCGGTTTTGCTGTTTCTTGCGACATCGGAGCGGTAGAACCGTTCAAAGATGTGCTGCACGTCCTCACGGCTCATTCCGATGCCGTTATCCTGTACGGATACGTACGGGCAGAGGCGCTGGCGGTTGATTCCGACGCGGAGCGAGATCGTATCGCCTTCCGTGGTATATTTCGCCGCGTTATCGACCAATATCCGGACGGATTGCTTGAGCATTCCGTAATCGCCGAAGCAGACGATATCGCCGGGCTCCTTCTGCAGTTCGTAGTGATGGTTCTGATCGATCATGACCGATTCGTCGTAGACTTCCTGCATAAGCGCAGTCAGATTGACCGACTCCATCGTCAGATGCTGTCTGCCGGAGTCACCGCGCGCCAGGAACAGCAGCTGCTCCACAAGCGTATTCATGCGGTCGGACTCACTGCGGATTGCCGCAATGCCTTCCTCGAGAACCTGCTGGTCTTCCTTGCCCCAGCGGTCGAGCATGTCCGCATACCCCTTGATTACCGCAATCGGGGTGCGGAGCTCATGCGAAGCGTCGCTTACGAAACGCGTCTGCTCGCGATAGGATTCGCGCATGCGGTCCAAAAGGTCATTCATCGCATTTTCAATCCCGGCAAGCTCGCTGTCGTGCATCTCAAGACGGGGCGTTCCGGACTCCGCATCCAGATGACTGATTGCGTATGTCAGGTTGCGCATCTTCTCCTGCTCCCAGTCAAGCGACGTAAGCATCTGTGCCGACTCGGCCATCTCGCGGAGCGGTCTTAACCGGCGGCGGATCGGGAAGCGGTAGAACAGAAATGCCCAAAGAAAGATAAATGCCTGTAACCCGAGTATTCCCGCGCTGCCGAACGTGACGATGTCGCGGAAATCCTCCGAGGGCGTCCACGTATAGTGGTTATCCCCATCGTCAAATGTGATTTCTAAATTTTGGTCTTCAACAGAACGCACGTCTATCGCCGTATCGGTCGAAAATTCTCCCGTCAGCGCCTTTTCTTCGAGGTAAACCGTTCCGGCCACGAAAAGGCCCGCGAGCGCCACATCGAAGAAGAGGAATATCAGCAGAATTTTCCCGAGGAAGAGGCGGTGGATCTTGCCCGCGGTCGATTTCATCTTCCGCTTGCGTTCTTTTGCCTGCTGGTCTGCCTGGTTCATCTTACTCATCCTTTATCACATACCCCACGCCGCGCACGGTCTGTATCAGATTGATGCCGTAAGGCTCGTCAATCTTGCTCCGGACATGGCGCACATAAACATCGATCACATTTGTCTCACCGAAATAGTCATAGCCGCACACCTTCCCGAGAAGCGTGTCGCGGGAGAGGACGATATTCCGGTTCTGAAGAAGAATCGCGAGAAGGTCAAACTCGCGCTTACTGAGTTCAATCGGGTTGCCGTCGTAGGTCACGCTGTAGGCGGAAACGTTCACTTTGAGTTTTCCGTAGGTCAGCGCAGTCTCATCCTCTGCGGGCTTCGCGGCAGCCTTCTTCTTGAGCGCGACACGGATGCGCGCCAGCAGCTCTTCAATGGCGAACGGTTTGGTCACGTAGTCGTCCGCGCCCGAATCTAAGCCGGACACCTTGTCCATAACCGCATCGCGGGCGGTCAGAAGAATCACCGGAACATCCGATGTCTTCCGAAGCCTCCGAAGCACTTCAAGCCCGTTCAGTTCGGGCAACATGATGTCTAAAAGAACGATGTCGTAATTGCCTTCCTCCGCCATCGAAAGCCCGGTACGTCCGTCCATTGCCTTGGCGACCTCGTACCCCTCGTGGCGAAGCTCCAGCTCCGTAAAGCGGGCAATCTGCTCTTCATCCTCTACAATTAAAACCCGAACTGCCATGTAATCCTCCTAAGTGTGTTCGGACCGCGTCAGTATCCTCTGCCCCGCGGTCCGCTTTTTACTCCTGATCGTCCATATAGTAACCGCGGTTGAAGTCGTTCTTGAACTTCTGCGTGCGGTCGGAAGCCTTGCCTGCTGCTTCGTTGAAGCGGTTATCCTTGCTGAATGCGGGACCGCTGAACGAATAATGCAGTCCGCAGAACAGTCCGATGATCATCAGAATCGCAATCAGCCAGAAGCACGGAATCAAAAGAATTGCCGGAATGATAAGCGGAATCTTTACAACCGTCTCGCCTTCCTTCTCGATGTCGAGGTAGTTCTCGCAACCGGCCTTGATCATCTTTACGCACCAGCGGCAGAACCGTCCGAGCAGTTCGCCGAAGGACTCGCTCTTGTGCTTCTCTTTCTTGCACTGTTTCTTTACAGGCTCCTCGTAGCTCTCCTCGGCATATTGCGCTGCCTTCGGATTGCGGATTCTTCCGAGTGCCTCAAGGTAAAGGACAGCGTCCAGAATATCGTCATCATTGGCTGCGAGCGCCGCTTCGGCTTCTTCTCTCGTAACCATTACCTTCTCGCAAAGCTTCGTAATCTTCTCTTCTCTATCCATGATCTCGTTTCCTTTCTTTCTGCACGTGTCTCGTGCTTTCGATGGCTTAATCCTAACAAAGCAAGATGAAATGACAATGTGAGAAAGATTAACGTTTGATTAAAAATATCACATTTTCCGCTGAAAGACAACCCGACGCGTCAGGAAATGATTGACTTAGAGGGCGTTCTTTTATATAATTCACACAGTGTGCCCGCGCGTGCGCGCAATTATGCACCTTAGGGGGAACGACAAATGTCATGGTTTTTCTTTGCTTTAATCTGCCTTCTCGGCTGGGGCTTCGCGGACCTGTTTTATAAAAAAGGAACCGACGAGGACGACCGCTATTCGCACCTGAAGATTGCTGTCTGGGTAGGGCTGGTGATGGGCGTGTGCGCTTTCGCGCTGTTCCCGCTTTCCGAGACTTTGAAGGAGGATTTCTCGCTCGCTTCGTTTCTGAAGATGTCCTTAAAGTATTCGCCTGCATCGCTTTGCTACATCATTTCGATGGTCATCGGCTACGCGGGGCTTCGTTATCTCGAACTTTCGATTGTTTCGCCGGTGCAGAACGCTTCGGGCGCGCTCTCGGCGGTTTTCATGTTCGTATACTTCCTGTTCGTCGGTAAGATTACAAGCTTCACGGACGAATTCGGTGCGCTTGACATTATCGGCTCGGCTTTAATCGTGCTCGGAGTGATTGCGCTTGCGGTTGTCGAGAAGCGGATTGCTTCGAGGGAATCCGAGCTTCCGAAAGAAGACCGGCGCTACCGCATCGGCGCGCTTGCCCTTCTCTTCCCGATTCTCTATTGCGTTTTCGATACAATCGGAACCGCGGCGGACGGAATCATCCTCGATGATGAAACCGGGCTCGGAATCGGCGAGATTGACGTGATTATTCTGTACGGCATCACATTTTTCGTGGCGGGAATCGTATGCTACATCTTTCTTCGCATTAAGACCGGCTCCTTCTACAATCCGTTCGCTAAGAGCGAGCGAAACAAGGGCATCGCGGCCTGCTGCGAAGAGTTCGGTCAGGTCTTCTATGTTTACGCGATGGCGAAAAATCCGATGCTCGCGGCCCCGATGGTCGCTTCGTACTGCATCGTGTCGGTTATCCTGTCGCGAATCATCATCAAGGAAAAGCTCAAGGCTTCCCAGTATGCCTGCGTACTAACCGTTATCGTCGGCATCATACTGCTCGGAATTTCCGAGGGGTTGGCGGAGTAGCCGGCTAAACGGGACATAACAACACCGGTTCCTTTCGAAGCAATGCGGCTCAGACCAAGCTGAATTGGTCCGAGCCGCACTGTTTCGCGGAACCGGCTTTTTTATTCTTCAAAACGGCGGAACTCCCGGAAGACGGCGGTGCCGCCGGGTTCCTTCGTGGAGAAGATGCACAGACCGAAGCGCGCGCCGGTGAAATGGTCGAGGCGGAAGGCAAGCTTGCGCGGGCCTCCGAGGTTAACGAAAGTACCGTCCTTCCCGTAGGAGAATTGCGCGGTGTCAACCATGTCGGTGAAGTCCGCGTCGATTCGGAGCCGGGCGATAGGTCCGTCGAGTGGAATCCGGTCGGTGATGACGCCGGGTTCAAGGTCGTTGCTGCCGATGCCGAAACCCTTAACGGGTTCCGGTTTTATCAGACGGACTAATTCGTAAGCGCCGCCGGTCTTCGTCACGGCGATCATACCGTAGCAGCCCTGGTGAACGCAAAGCCCGGCGAAATCGCCCTCTTTGATTTCCGTCGCGTCTATTGTCACTTCTCCCGCACAGGTCGGAAAGCACATCCGCTGTGTGAGAACATTCCTTGCCTGCACAAGGTTGGTATCTACCCGCCCGGTCGTAATCGCCAGGCCGCCCCCCGGTGCAATCCGCCAGTTCGCATTGTCGGGAATGTGATTCCACTGCCATTGCGGCTTGAGTGCGGGCTGCAGTTCGCCTGTAAAAGCGAAATCATCCGATATAAACAACGGTTCGTATTCATATTCCGGGTTCAAATCCGGGGTTTCAAAATCTTCCGGAATCAATCCGTTCCTGCCGAATTCGGGGAAGGGGACACCTTCTCTGAGCGCAACCGGTTCGCCGGTGAGGCCTTCGCGGAATCCGCCGGGTTTCTCAGCTTCTCCGCTCATTCCGTCCCGGAATCCCTCGCTGCAGCCGGTCCGGAACGTCACCGGCGTAAGTACGGGAACCCTTCCGATTGCTCCCGAATCCCGGAACATGATTGAATACCAATGTCCGTCCGGCGTATCGACGATTCCCCCCTGCGCAACGCCCTGCCCGTGATAACCCATGTCGTCCGAGCAGACATCCCTGCCGACGTACGGGCCTTCGACGCGGTCCGATACGAACACGGCTTCCGTGCGCCTTGATACGGCCTTCGGCCAGTGAATCAACGTTATATAATACCGTCCGCCAATCTTATAAAAGTGAGACCCTTCATACCCGAGAAATACCTGCTCCGGGTCATCCTTGATGATGATTTGATCAATCCCGCCGGGCTTCGGTCCCGACAGGTCCGAAGAAAGCTCGGTCAGGTGAATCTGCATGTTGCCGGACGTTACGAATACGCGCCCGTCGTCATCAAAAAGAAGCGACGCATCGTGATAATAGCCTTTAATCCGCTTATGCTCCCAAGGTCCTTTCACCCTGTCGGCAATATAAAGATGCGTATCCTCCTGCCCGTGGCTCACGAACAGCACATAAAACTTCCCGTCATGATAGCGGAGCGAAGCCGCCCACATGCCTTTGCCGTAAGCGTTCTGACCGTTGCAAAGCTTCTCGGCGTCGGTTCCGTCAATCGAATCGAAGATGCGCGCCGCAATCTCCCAGTGCACAAGGTCATACGAGCGGAGAATCTCCCCGCCCGGGAAGAAATACATCGTCGTGCTGATCATATAAAACACTTTACCGACCCGGATAACGTCGGGGTCGGGATAATCGGTTCTTGTTATCGGATTTATCATTTTCTGTCCTCTTTATCGCACCCTCGTGAGTAACCTCACATCGAGGGCTCTCGCTTATCGCTCAAAAAAAGGGAACCCTCCGCGGAGGATTCCCGATTCCTTAAAACGTTACAACCTTCGGCGCTCCGCCGAACGAAGCGAATGTCGCGGTCGCGTCCTCAAAGTAGAATACTTCGGTGTTGCCGTCATCCTCGTTGTACATGCCGCGAAGCTGCGGATAGCTTTCAAGCATATGCGCTTTTGCTTCCCTGCGGTCGTCCGCAATGAGCTTGCCGGCCACGCGGATCCACTGTCCATTCATGAAAGCACAGATTTCCGCTTTCGGATTTGCGTGAAGCTGTTTCGAAACGTCCTTTACCTTACCGGTCTGGATGTAAAGCTTCCCCTCGAAGATGTCAACCGTTCCAAACGGCCGAACTCTCGGCTGATCCCCGTCAACCGTCGCGAGATAATAGGTCCCGCAAGCCTTTAAAAAATCATATACTTCCTGCATAAACCCTCCTTTTCGCAAGTTGCGATGCCTTATTCCGACAGAATCAGAACATCTTCCTCATCGATGTCGTCTTCATCCTTCTTCTCAACGTTCATGATTGCCTTCACAAGGAAAACAACCGTGAGCACAAATCCGACGCACAGAAGCGGAACACCTGCGTACGTATAGTATTTCGTCAGATGATTGGTCGTTCCGTATATCTCAATAACGCCTCTTGCGATGGAACCCATCGTAAGCGTTGCGATCCCGGCATAGAACAGATTGATTCCGAGACGGATTCCGCCGCGGTAGGCAATCTTCTTCATCACACTGAGATAAGCAAGCCCGACAATCGGAACAAGCCCGAGAAGCAGAGGATACAGGAATGCGAAAATCATCGATTTGGAGCGTATTCCGTGACTGTAGTGTTCGTAAACAGCGGAGAAGATTCCGACGAAGATGGTCGTACCGAGGAAAATCTTCCACTGCAGGCGTAATGCCTTAGCGCATGTATACAATATCCGTCACCTCCTTCTCGTACCAGGAACCGTAAGAGGTCGGGAAATTGATAATCTTACCCTGGAAAACCATCGTCGAAGATCCGCCGCCGTCCAGATTGTAAACGTCCTTGCAGCCGTAACGCTTCATAAAGTCCGCAACCTGATAAAGCGACAGTCCGTGGCTCTTCTCGGTGCGGCCGTCCGCAACGAGGAATACATAGTGAAGCGGCTCAATCAAGCCGATTGCGGTTCTCGGATTGGTTACGAAGCACAGGTCCACTTCCGAGTTCACGTCAACCTTGATTTCATAGTCATCTACAAGAACCGGACCGAACGTCCATGCCTGCCAGGTTCCGAGCTCTAAAAGATCGTCGGCCGTCGCCAGATAGCAGCTGCTGAATACGAACTCGCCGTTGGCCATCAGGCACAGAACGTCGCGGGAAGTCTGCTGGTATTTCTTCGAACGGTACAGGATGCCGTTCCGGATTACGTAGCCGCCCTCGCGGGAGCCGTAATTGTCTCCGTTGATTGCGAAAACGGCACCCTTGGCTTTCGCCATATTCGAAGTGGTATCGTAAACGTTACGACCGAACGCATCCTGGGCAAATGCCGTGTAAATATACTGCGGCGAACTTACCCACACTTCCGCCACGTGAATCTGCGTGTTGTGCTCCCGGTACTCGCTGATCTGAATCGCCATATGGTCGTTCGAATAGAACGTATCGGTCGAAACCACCTTCTCCGAGAACATCGACGGCGTAGGTGTCGGCGTCGGCGTGCTTGTTACTTCCGGCGTCGGAGTGGCATCGGGATCCTTCACCGTAACCGGCGTAGGTGTCGGCGTATCGGTCGGTGTCGCAACATTCTCAAAAAGCGCAAGATTCATCTCGGTCGCGTTGGTCTGCATCGGACGCACGATGACGAACATGTCAAGCATCACATACGTCGTGAATGCGCAAAGCAGAACGCCGAAGATTATTGCCCCTATCGGGAACGGTTTCTTCATTGATTTCCCCCTATTTGACAAAATTGTAAAAGGATTATATCACACTATGCGTTAAATGAAAAGACTTCGCCGAAAAAATAAGGGCCGGGAGGCATTCTCCCGACCCGCAGTCGCAAAATCTATTTCTTTTTCTCTCCGAGATAACGGATTACGTTCTCTTCGTAGGTGTCGTAAACCTCCACCTTGCAGTCCGGATTGCTCTTCTTCAGGTTGTTCATGCGAAGCTTGAACCACCACTGCTTATAATCGATGGACATGTCCGGATCCGGATACGAGAAATACTCCTCGCACGGCAGTTCCTTACACTGCGAACAGTCATGAATGCCCTTCTTTGCGCAGCATACCGAATACGGACACGGCGTCGTATTGCCGAACATCTGGTACCAGAGCGGACATCCTCCGCGGTTCCGGCAGCCGTCGCAGGTTACGCCGTAGTCATCACATTTGCCGCAGAACGTTCCGCACGGATTGATTTCAAGCTTCTGCTCCTCACTAAGGCCTTCCCCAACCAAAGAATCCGGAAACTCCTGTCCGTTCTTTGCAAATTCTTCTTTAATCTTCGAATAATCCATACCTTCTTCGGCAGACCCGACTGCCCCCTCCTTCTTATTTCGGCATACGCCTTCTCCCCGGCACAATTGCCACCGAATAAATTATAGCATGAAACCCCGCGCGGAACAAGAATCCGTCAAGGGCGATTTTTACGCTCCGAAAAATGTAAGGATTTTTGTCATTTACGATTGCACGATCCTTCCGTTTTCGCTATACTGGTGGAAAAAGCAAGATCGGAGAGGGTTTTATGAATCGAGACAAATGGCCTGACATATTCACATTCGAGGACGGGCGGAGCGTGAAAACGCCTGCCGACTGGGAGCTCCGCGCGGCGGAACTCCGCGAACTGTATCAGCGCACCATGTACGGAATGTGGCGGAGCGGCGAGGAGGTTTCCTGGTCGGTTTCCGACGAGGGCGCTGTGATGATTTCGTTCTTCGGGACAATTCCCGCGGAAGGCGCGAAGAACCTCACTTTGACCGTATCGAAGGACGGGCGGAGCACTTCGTGGTCACTTCCGGTTTTCCTGCCGGACCCCGATCGGGTTCCGATGCCCGAGGGCGGCTACCCGTTTGTTATCAGCATGCACGGGCTTCCGTCGATGAAAGAAGCGTTAGAGCGCGGATATGCGGTGTTTGCGAACAACTCAAGCCTTGTCGCTTCGGACGATACGAAACATCTCGGAAGCTTTTATGACATTTATCCGTATACGGACGCTCCGGAATCACAGACCGGCGTATTGATGGCGTGGGCATGGGGGCTTTCGAAGATTCTCGACTCGGTTATAGGCGGGCTTGGGAAGGAACTTGGGCTGAATCCTTCGCTTTCGATTGTCACGGGCGTGTCCCGCTACGGCAAAGCGACCGCGGTCGCAGGCGCCTTCGATCCCCGTTTCCGGATGGTTGTTCCGTCCTGCAGCGGGGCCGGCGGACTGGCGCTGTACCGCTATCAGTCCGAAGGAAAGACCTATGATTTCTCTTCGCTCGGCGCTTCCGAAACTTACACCTACCAGAAGAACGAGCCGCTTGACTGCCTGCAGTCCGAAAGCGAACGGGGCTGGTTCAACGACACATTCCTAAGTTATCCGACTCCGGACTCCCTTCCGGTTGAACAGTACGAGCTGGCCGCACTGAGCGCCGCGCCGGACCGCACCTTCTTCGTGATCGGCTCCTGCACCGCAGAGGACTGGGTCAACGCCCCGTCCATGTGGCAATGCTTCTTAGAAGCGAAGAAGCTTTTTGATTTCCTCGGTTTATCCGACCGGATTGCCTGTAACTTCCACCGCGAAGGCCACGCCGTTCTTGAAGAAGACTTCCGCGTGATGCTTCCGTACTTCGACCGGATGATCCGAGGCCTCGATGTTCCGGTCGATTTCGACGCCCTTAAGACTTCCGTTTTTGCGCTTCCCTGCAATACCGATTAGACGAAAGCACCTCATTTATACGAAGAAATGCAAAAAATGTTGCCGAAAAAGCAACATTTTTTTGCGTTTCGGGGTTTTCCGAATTTCTTCCCGCGAGGTACTTCGGAAACCCTTGAAGCGCCTGTTTGGTTGCCGTATACTGAAGTTATCAGAATCCTTACAAAAGGAGGTTTTTGTATGAAAGATAACAAAAGAGTGTTTATCCGTCTGATCGTACTGTTCGCCATCTTCGCCGTGGCATTTGCCGTCGGTCTGATCGGCGACTATATCGATTTTGACAACCTGGAGGAGGCGTTCGGCAGTTTCCAGGCCATCCGGCTTCTGTATCTGTTGTGCATGGTTTGCTTTGTGCTGTTCATCGAGACGCTCCTCGTTTTCGTGCTGGGGCTGTTCGAGCCGGAGAACCACCGTGCGCGTTCGGTTCTTTCCATCGTTTCCAGCATGCTGAAATACATCACCGCGATAGTGATTCTCTGCTGGGGCCTTTCGATTCTCGGCTGCAACATTTCGACTATCGTTGCAAGCGTCGGAATCTTAGCCCTGGTAATCGGCTTCAGTGCCGAGAGCCTGATTGCCGATGTCGTGACCGGAACGTTCATGCTGTTTGAGAATCAGTATAACGTCGGCGACATCGTTGAAGTCGGCGGCTTCCGCGGTACCGTTACGAACATCGGAATCCGTACCACGAGCATTACCGATCCCGGCGGAAACGTGAAGATTGTCAACAATTCCGCGATGCAGAATATTCTGAACCGCTCCGATAAGATGTCCCGAAGCATCAGCGACATCGCGGTTCCTTACCCGACCGATCTTGAGAAGCTCGAGTCCCAGCTTCCGAAGCTGATGAATGAGATTTTCGCCGCGCATACCGACGTGATGAAGGAAGCGCCGCGTTATCTCGGCGTGCAGGAGCTTGCGGACAGCGCCGTAGTGCTCCGCTTCGTTGTAAATGTCGACGAGAAGGATATCTATTCGGGCGCCCGTCTTCTGAATCACGACCTGCTGCTCGGCTTCCGCAAACTCGGTGTGGAGTGCCCTTACCCGCAGATGGATGTGCATTTGGACAAATGACACACGCCTTAGGCTTATTTACTGAAAGGGGAGGATGGTATGGAATTTAACCGTCTGCCGGAAGAATACAATCGACCGCCGGAAGAATCTCCGATCCCCCCGGAGATTGCGATGCCGGCACCGGAATACCCTGCGATGACGCCGGAAGTGACTGCTCTTCCGGAAGAATTTGCCGAACTCCGTCCGGTTTCCGAGGATAACGAGAAGAAGCCGGCTGACCGGAATCTGCTTCGGAAGCTGCTTCGAAGCGCCGCCGTGCCCGTTGCTGCGGGCGTTGCGGCCGTTAGCCTTTTCTTCGCGGCCTCCGGATACGATCCGCTCGGAAACGACGTGCTGAACGGGTCTGAATCGGAAGGCTTCTCTCTTCCGAAAGTTGTCGCCGCTGACACGCCGACCCCGACGCCGACCGAAACGCCCACTCCGGAACCGACTCCGGCGTTAATCGATCTGCCGGAAGGCTCTGTTGCGGGTGCGGTAAATGTGACGCGTTACGTGATGCATGCGGACAACGAACCCGATTATCATTTTACGTCTTCGCAATGCGATACCGAGCAGGAAGCGCTCGACGAAGTCCGCGCATGGCTTAAGACCTGGGGCGGAAACCCGAGGTTCCTGCCGGAGTCTTCGAGAAGCACGAGCTTCCTCGGGTATGAGTTAAGTGATGACTGCGAGTATTCCGGTTCGCTTTCCGAGCCTTCGTCGATACAGGTTCTGAGCGGTGAGATTTATGCCGTTTATCAGGAGGATATCTATTGCGACGCATGGCTTCGAAGCCACGGCGAAGGCTACTATGAATTCGGAGACGCCACGCTTCCGAAGCTTCCGAACCTGGATCCGGATTTCGAAGGAAAGTACGCATGGAACGGCGTGGATCCCGAACAATATATCTTCTTGACGCTCGAAGGCGACAGCCAAAACCACTATCTTGAGATGGGCGCGGTATGGGGCAAACCGCCGTACAGTCAGTCTTTAATGGATGTTCCGGGAGCCACTTACAACCGGATTACGAACACGCTGACACTCAATAACTGTACCGCCGAATGTATCAACACGAACCTGATGGGCAACAGCTTTACGATTGAACTCATCGGGGAGAACCATATCGGATATATGATAATCTGGGGCGCCTGCTACGCGGGTTCCGTCACATTTACCGGAGACGGATTCTTAACCGTGAATGAGGATATGTCCCAGGCTTACGGTCTGGTTTTGGAGGCCGAGGGCAGCCCGAGCGCCATCCTTGTGGAACGCGGCGCAGACATTGAAATCAACGGAAGCACAAGCGCCATCTTCATTGAAGGAACGACGCTTGACCATCCGATCTGCTTCCTTGACGACCATACGCTTCTCGGCGGCGGCGTGAGGCATGTGGAATCCTACACCGGTAACGACGGCAACACTTATTACGATGCCTACGTCGTTACGCCGGACGGAGATCCCGCGACCTGCGTCACCTTCGAACCGTTCGATTGATTCTAAAAAAATTAGCGGTCTGCTCTTACGGGCAGGCCGCTTTCTCTTGTCTTATTCCGGTGCGGGCTTTCCTTTCTGCCCGCGCTGTTCTTTTTTCATGCCCGGAAGCCTTCCCGGTTGACTTCCTCAATCCGCGTCAGTTCTTCGGTCTTCGCTATCGCTCGCTCAAACTCCTCTTCCACCTGCTTCTCGGCGTTCGCAAGCCCTTTCACCGGCGGCTCTTCCGGAGGGTCCTCTTTTCTTGCGCGCCCAAGCGCGAAATTCGCAAGAACCGTGAATACGCCGCAGGAAATCATCAGGAAATAATACGTGATTCCGCGGTTTAAAAGCAGTCCGGCGCCCATCACTTCGGGTGCGAACAGTCTCCGCTGCAGATTCACAAACACAAGCTCGTTGGCACCTGCCGCGCCGGGAATCGGAAGCATGTCAACCGAAAGCGACAGAATCGCCTGGACCGCAACGACGCTCAGCCAGTCCACATGCCTTACGCCGAGTGCTTTCGCGACGCAAAATGTGACCGAGAAGAACGCGAGTCTCTGCACGACCGTGTATAAGAACAGCCGGAAGACGACCCATTTGTTGTCGCGCAGATATCCCGAGCCGTAGTGATACATCGAAATCGACGCCTGCGCTTTTCTTTTCGATGCCTCCGGGTCTTTCACAAGCCGGATTTTCGCACCGATATTGATTATTTTGTCAACGAGCGCGGAAGCAGCCTTCGGACGGAAGATTCCGATCCACAAAAAGAAGATGGAAATCAGCTGGAACAAAACGCCGATGGAAAAAAGTATCGGCACCTTGCGGATCGAAGAAAGCACCAGCTCAGGGCGGAAGATCAGCGCAATCAGGAAGATGGTCAGAAATGCCGCCTTATACCAGACCGCAATCATCATACAGGCAAGCGCGCCGACCAGGACGTCCACGCCGAACCGCGTCATGTAGACCATCTGAATCGGCTGTCCGCCGGCCGCTCCGGGCGTGATCTGGGCAAAAAAATACTCGACGTTCGAAAGCAGAAAACACCTCCAGAGGCTGATCTTCTGCTTCATTCCGTCGAACATGACCTTCAGTTGTACCGACTCGATGAAGATGAACAGAATCATCAGGGAAGCACCGAGCAATACCCACTGTTTCTTTGCATTTCTAAGACAATGAATAATCCGTTTTGCATCGCGGCCGCGGAACATCAGATAGAGAATGACCGCGGTCATCACCACGATAAAGGATATCTGGAAAAAATAATTCAGTTTCTTTCTGGTTTTCTTCAAAACGGCCCCACAAAAACGGATTTTCAGTACTTATCCTTTTTACCACGAAAGAACTGTTTTGTCAATGTAAACTGCCTATTTCCGTGCGCTTTCCGAAGCATCCTCGAAAAGGAACCGAAGCGCCATCCGGTAGCCTTCGAAACCGTAGCCAGCAAAGGTCTTTTTACAGGCCATTCCGGCGTAGGATATCTGCCGGAACGATTCTCTTTCCGATACCTTTGAGATATGCACTTCAACGGCCGGAATCGAAACCGCCTTCAATGCGTCAAGAATCGCCACGCTCGTATGCGTATAGGCCGCCGGATTGATGACGATTCCGTCATAGACGCCGTAAGCCGCCTGAATTCGGTCTACAAGGTCGCCCTCGTGGTTGCTCTGGAAGCAGTCCGCTTCGATTCCGAGCCCGTCCGCCGACGATTTAATAAATTCGAGCAGATCCGCATAGGTCTGTGCGCCGTAGATACCGGGCTCGCGGATGCCGAGCATGTTGATATTCGGTCCGTTAATGACTAAAACCTTCATGAAAAATCTATCTCCAAACTATCTAAAATCCGTTCCGCGGTTTCTTCTCCGTCCTCCCCGGTAACCGGTACCGAAAGGTCGGAAAACCGTTCATACATCGGCTTCCGCTCGGCATAAATCTCCGCGGGCGTCCGCTTCATGGAAAGCGGCCTGTGCGCCGTTTCGAGCTTTGAAACATCCCTCTGAAGCCATACAAGAACGCCGTTTTGGTGAAGAAGCGGAAAGTTTTCTTCTCTTGTCACCACTCCGCCGCCGGTCGAAAGGACGATTCCCGATTGCTTTCCGAGTTCCTTAAGCACTTCGGTTTCCATAAGGCGGAATTCGGGCTCTCCCCTTGAAAGAATCGCATCTTCAGGAGTCATCCCGTACTTTTTCGTAAACGCTTCGTCCGAATCGAGAACCTTCCGTCCCGTAAGCGTTCCGAGCCGTTTTGCTACGGTTGACTTTCCGCATCCCGGCATCCCGATCAGAACGATGTTTTGTAATTCCTTCGAAAGGACCCCGTAAATCCGGTCAATCTCCGAATCCTTAATCTCCGCTCCCGTAAAGAGCTCCGCGCTCCGTTTCGCCTGTGCGACAAGCATATAAAGCCCGTTCTCAACAGGAATTCCGAGGCTTTCCGCCTCCAAAAGAAGCGCCGTCCTCGCGGGATTATAAATCAAATCAAGAACACCGTTACACTTCGGAAAATGCGAAAGCGACAGGGCGCTTTCCCCGTTGTTCGGGTACATTCCGAGCGGCGTTGTGTTGACAATCACTTCCGCATCGGCATGTTTTTCAAGATTCCCGTAATTATCCGGCCCCTTCCGGCTGATTACAACCGGCTTCGCGCCGAGCTTATTAAGCACATATAAAACCGATGCCGCGGCGCCGCCGTTTCCCAGAACAAGCACCTTGCGGTTTCCGACAGCAATGCCTGAGTGCGATACCATTTTCCGGAAGCCATATGCGTCGGTATTATCGCCGTAAAGCATTCCGTCCGGTTTTCTTACAATCGTATTGACGCTTCCGATTTCCGCTGCCGCGTCCCCGAGTCCGTTCAGGAAGGGAATGACGGTTTTTTTGTACGGAATCGTGACGTTCAGGCCTTCCCATTTGCCGTCCTTAAGAAACCCGGCCACTTCGTCCGGGGTTTTCTCAAAAAGCCCGTATGAATAGGACCCGAGCATCGCATGAATCGCGGGCGAGAAGCTGTGCGACAGGTGCTCGCCGAGCAAACCGCATTGCAACATATCAGATAACCTCGCTGTAGCTGCCGAGATACTGGAAGAAATCGCAGGAATTCTGCAATTCTCCGATTAACTGTGTCAGATTCGGGGAATACACCGGCGTATCCAGGTCGAAATAGAACATGAACTCGAACTCGCGGTCCGGAAGCGGACGGCTTTCGAGCTTGTTGAGGTTGATGCCGAGCGCATAAAAGCGGGACAGCATCTTATAAAGGGAGCCCTGCTCGTGCGGAAGCGTCATCATAAGACTCGTGCGGTTCGCCCCGGGGTAAATCTCAAGTTTCTTCGCGATGCAGATGAACCGCGTATAGTTGTTGTCCGTATTCTGAACCGATTTCTGAAGGCATGTAAGACCGTACTGCTTCTCGCACTGTTCGCTCGCAAGCGCTGCGATGTCGTTCCGTCCGCTGTCCGCAACCATTTTCGCGGCAACGGCGGTGTTTTCGCACGGAATCACGCGAACGTTCTTAAGCGTCTGCAGGAAATCCGAGCACTGGCTGATTGCCTGCTCGTGGGAATAAATCTCTTTGATATCGGAAAGCTTCGCGCCTGCGTTACAAAGCAGATTGTGGCGGATCTTCAGCCGGATGCTTCGAACCACATAGAAACGGTGTTTCATCATCAGGTCGTAAACCTTGTTCACCGAACCTGCGCTGCTGTTCTCAAGCGGAACGACGCCGTAGGTGCAAAGCCCGCTTTCGATGGCCGAGAATACCGCCTCGAAAGAAGAGCAGAAGAAGGTCTTCGGATAGCGGAACAGCTTCTCGCAGGCCGCCTGGGAATTGGCTCCGGCGATGCCTTGACATGCAACGCTGGGGCTGTCCGGGAGCATTGTCGGCGTCTTCTCGACAGCCTCTTTAATCTGTGCGGTCAGCTCCGTTCCTTCACCGTTCAGTCTCGCCTGATAGCTCCGGCTCATCTCGAAAAGCACCTGAAACAGAAGCGGTGTGTATTCCTTGAGATCATCCTTTGTTTTCGAAAGGACATCAAGAAGCTTCTCCTTCTCCCTTCCCTGGTCGCGGACCGGCATCGCATTCGCCTTCTTGTACTCGGCAATCGCAGCTGCCACATCCATCCGCTCCTCGAAAAGCCGGATCAGACTGTCGTCGATTTCATCAATTTTCTTACGGTAATCCTGAATGTTCAAAATGTCTTCTCCTTCCGTCTCGAAAGCAGGGCATCATATACGGCAATTGCCGCGGCCGCCTCCACAACAGGCACCGCGCGCGGCACGATACAAGGGTCGTGCCTTCCCTGAACCGTCAGTTCCGTCACCTGTCCGGTCGCAAGATTCACGCTCTGCTGCGCCTTCGCAATCGAGGGCGTCGGCTTAATCGCTACGGCAAATGTGACAGGCATCCCGTTCGTAATCCCGCCGAGAATGCCTCCGCAATGGTTTGTTTCGGTCTTCACGGTTCCGTCCGCCATCGTAAAGCGGTCGTTATTCTCGCTTCCGAGCATCTCGGCTGCGGCAAATCCCGCACCGAACCCGATTCCTTTCACCGCGGGAATTCCGAATATGATTTGCGCAATCCGGTTCTCCATTCCGTCAAACATCGGATCCCCGAGTCCCGCGGGAAGCCCGAGAACCGCGCAGTCGATGATGCCGCCGACCGAATCACCGTCCGCTTTGACTTCAGCGATTCTAGCCTGCATCTTCTCTCCCTGCACTTCGCTCATTGTCGGAAAAGCCTTACCGGTAACCGCTTCCGTAAGCTCTCCTTCGTCCTTCACGCCGCCGATCGCCGCAATGCGGGCAATCACGCGGATGCCTTCTTTTTCAAGTAATTGCTTGCAGATGCCTCCCGCAATGCAAAGGGGTGCAGTAAGCCGGCCCGAGAAATGCCCGCCCCCGGCAGCATCCTGCTTCCCGTAATACTTGATATAAGCCGTATAATCCGCATGTCCGGGGCGCGGAACCGTCTTCAGATTCGCATAATCCTGCGAGCGGGTATCGGTATTCCGGATAATTGCGGTAATCGGCGTCCCGCATGTCATATTCTCCACAAGGCCGCTCAGAAATTCCGGCTTGTCGGCTTCCCTGCGAGCAGTCGAGTAGGCGTTCTGCCCGGGCGCGCGGCGGGACAGAAACGCTTCGAGCGCTTCAAGGTCCACCCGTTCGCCTGCGGGAATGCCTTCCAGCGTCATTCCGATGGCCGGCGAATGCGACTGCCCGAATAGGGTTACACGTATGTTTTCTCCGTAAGTACTGCCCATCACAATACCTCCATTTGTTCGAAGTCCTCGAAGAATGCGGGATAGGATTTGGCGACGCAGGCTGCGTCTTCGATCGTAACGTCCGCTTCGCAGATGCCTGCTGCCACGGCTGCTGCCATCGCAATCCGGTGATCGTTCACGGGGTTCACTGTTCCGCCTGTCAGACGGGTTCTACCGTAGATAATCAGTCCGTCTTCGGTTTCCGTAACGTCTCCGCCGAGTGCCGTAAGCATTGCCGCGGTGGACCTAAGGCGGTCCGATTCCTTAAAGCGGAGCCGTTCCGCGTGGACGATTCTCGTTTCGCCTTTCGCGCCTGCCGCAAGGACGCTGATTACCGGAACAAGATCCGGAATTCCGGAAGCATCCACCGTGAAGCCCCGAAGCGGGCCGTTTTTAACAAGGATTCCGTCCTTTTGTACGGTTACTTCGGCTCCGAAGCTTCGAAGAACCGAAAGAATTTTCATATCGCCCTGCGCGGTATCCGAGGAAAGTCCTTTTACAAGGATTCCTTTTTCGGAGAGTGCCCCTGCGCAAAGGAAAAATGCCGCATTCGACCAGTCCCGCTCAACGATAATATGCTCTTTTACCTGATAGGTCTGGCCGCCGGGAACCGTATATTCCTGCCCGTTTTTCGTAAAGCGGATGCCGGCTTCCGTGACGGCTTTCTCCGTCATTGTAATATACGAAGCAGACTCGATTCTTCCGGTAATTCTGATTGTGCTGTCTTCGTTAAGAAGCGGAAGTGCAAAAAGAAGCCCCGAGATAAACTGCGACGAAACGTCTCCGGGAATCTTGTAAAGTCCTCCCGAAAGCTGCCCCGAGCAGCGTAATTCCGCACCTTCCTGCCGAATCTCCGCGCCGTGCTTTGTAAGCGCTTCGATCAATTCGCCGTGCGGACGGTCCGGTAATTTTCCTTCCATGGAGAATGCGACCGAAACCCCGAGTGCCGCGGCAATCGGCAACAGAAAACGAAGCGTGGAGCCGCTTTCGCCGCAGGGAAGAAGCTTTTCTTTGGTCCCTTCGGCTCTGCATTCAGATAAGTTTACGGGAGTAACCCGGATGCCTTCCTCAGCCTTTGTAAACCGTGCTCCGAGCACCGTAAGGCAGTCCATCGTCGCCTGAATATCCTTCGAAATCCCGTCGCATTCGATTACGGACGCCTGGTCCGACAAAGCGGCGCATATCAATTGTCTGTGTGCAGCGGATTTCGATGCGGGAATCGTTACCGACCCGCTCCGAGCGCCCGCCCGAACCGTTTTATTCATGCGCTCCGCCCTTTCTGAGCCAGTCCGGAAACTCCGTCGCCGGGAACGTATGTACCGTGCACTTTCCGATTGCTTCCGGTATTACAAGGCGCATTGATGCGCCGGTATTCTTCTTGTCGCTTCCGGCCGCTGCTGCCAGTTCCGTTACGGAGTACGGCGGGAATTCGGTCGGAAGGCCGTATTTTTGAATCAGAGCGGTCACATTTTCCGCGGTTTCCGGGCTGCAGAGCCCGTACTTTGCGGATGCGCGCGCAATTGCCGCCATTCCGATGGCAACGCCCTGTCCGTGCGGGATGCGATAATCGCTGCAGGCCTCGACGGCATGCCCGATTGTGTGCCCGAGGTTTAAAAGCATGCGCTGTCCGCGGTCGAATTCGTCCGCTTCGACATAGTCGCGCTTAATCGAAACACACCGCTCGATAATCTCTTCATATTGGCTGCAGACGGGCTTCGAGGCAAGTTTCGAGAACAGTTCCATACCGTCCAAAACGCCGTATTTGATGATTTCCGCGCAACCGTTTTTGTATTCCTCTTCGGGAAGTGTCCGGAGCGTATCCGGGTCGCAGAGAACAAGCACCGGCTGGTAAAACGCGCCGGCCTGATTCTTCCCGTTCGGAAGATCCACCGCGGTCTTTCCGCCGACCGAAGAGTCGACCGCCGCAAGAAGCGTGGTCGGAACCTGCACGAACGGAATGCCCCTGCGGTACGTCGCCGCGGCAAATCCCGCAAGATCCCCGACAACTCCGCCGCCGAGCGCGACCAGAAGGTCATCCCTTGTGAGTCCCGCGTCGCAAAGTTTCGTAAGAAGCTCGCCGTAAACCGTCAGATTCTTGCTTTCTTCCCCGTTCGAAAAGACGAAACAATCCGTAACGTATCCGGCTTTTGCAAGGCTTTCTGCGACAATATCTCCGTAAAGCGGATACACGTTGTCGTCGGAGACAATCATCACCCGCTTCGCATCGGAAACCGCGCCGATCTTCTTCCCGATTTCGGGGAGCAATCCGCGTCCGATCCGCACTTCATAGCCTTTGCCGGCCTTTACGGTTACGGTTTTCACTTTCCGTCTACCTCCTCTTTCCGTCTGCGGCCCTCGTCCAAAAGCCGCTTCATCGTCTCCCGGTCGTCCGTCTCAAGGGCGTCCCGGTATTCTTTCATATGTGCCATCAGCGTATCGATTTCGCTGATTAAGTTTTCCTTGTTATCGAAGAAAAGCTGCGTCCACATCTCCGGATTCAGCCACGCAACGCGTGTCAGATCCTTGTAGCTTCCGGCCGACATGCCGGTGTGAATCTTCGCAGTTTCGCTCTTCACGTATGCATTCGACACCACGTGCGCAAGCTGTGAGGAAAATGCGATGACTTTGTCGTGTGTTTCGGCCGTCGTTACGGTAATGCTTCCGAATCCGGCCGGTTTCAGCAATGTTTTGACCCGGTCGAGAAATGTGATGTCGTCATTCTTCGAAGGAACGAGTACCATCGGTGCGCCGACGTACAGATCCCCGCGGGAATACTTAAATCCCGAGAACTGCGTGCCGGCCATCGGATGCCCGCCGATATAAGTGAAGCCGTACTTCTCGGCAAGCGCAAAGCCCCGGTCCACAATGTTTCCTTTCGTTCCGCAGCAGTCGATGACGACCGGCTTCTTCCCGAATACCGGACCCTTCTCTTCCATGTAATGAACGGCTGCCTCCGGATAGGTGCAGATCAGAATCAGGTCACACCCGGGGATTGTTTCGTCCGTCAGTTCTTCGGAAACCGCGCCGTCCAGTTTTGCGAACGAGAAAATCGTTGCATTTGTGTCAAATGCCGCTACCGTATGGCCCGCGGCATGGTAAGCCTTGGCAAAAGAGCCTCCGATCAGCCCGAGGCCCACAATTCCGACCTTCATCTTACGGCCTCCCGTACTGCGTAAACCTTCTTCGCAAGCGCGTCAAATTCTTCCGGACGGATTGACTGCGCGCCGTCGCAAAGCGCATGCGGCGGGTCGTTGTGAACCTCAATCAACAGACCGTCACAGCCGCTCGCAGCCGCGGCAAGCGCCATCGGAGGAACCATTCTGGCCATACCCGTTGCGTGGCTCGGATCAACAACTACCGGCAGATGCGTCAATTCGTGAAGCATCGGAACCGCGGAAAGGTCTAACGTATTTCTCAGGTAATCGCTGTAGGAACGGATGCCGCGCTCGCAGAGGATTACGTTCTCGTTGCCGCTCGCCATAATATACTCGGCGCTCATCAGGAGCTCTTTAAGCGTCCCCGCAAGACCCCGTTTCAGAAGAATCGGCTTGCCGGTATGGCCGAGTTCTCTTAGTAAATCAAAGTTTTGCGTGTTACGCGCACCGACCTGAAGCACGTCCACATCCTCGAAAAGAGGCAGGTCGGAAGCGTTCATGATTTCCGTAACAATCGGAAGCCCCGTCTCCTGTCTCGCAATCTTCAAAAGTTCGATTCCTTCTGCCTTCAGTCCCTGGAAATCATAGGGCGAAGTACGCGGTTTGAACGCGCCGCCTCGAAGCATATGCGCTCCGGAAGCCTTTACGGCCTTGGCGATACCGACAATCTGCTCTTCGGATTCCACTGAGCACGGGCCGGCAATCAGGCAGAAGTTTCCGCCGCCGATTTTTACCCCGCCGACATCGATTACGGTATCCTCCGGATGGAATTTGCGGTTTGCGCACTTAAAGGTTTCGGTCACACGCTTGACGGCTTCCACAATATCAAGGCTCGCCACAAGATCCGAATCCACCTTGCTGGTATCGCCGATCAGACCGAGCACGGTCTGGAATTCTCCTTCCGATACGTGCACGCCGAGTCCGAGGCTCTTGAACCAGTCAATCAGCTGTGCCTCGCGTTCCGTATCTACATGGGGCTTTAATACGACTATCATTTTCTTATCCTCCGAATTACCTGTATGATTAAAAATGCGGCCCAGGTTAATCTGTGCCGCAAAGGTTTCATGATCTTACTCACAAACGATTACACCGCAAACTAACCTTACCATAAAAGTCGGTAAAGGAAAAGTAATACCAGTAAAAATATGCGGTAAATCTTGCTTTTTTCATGAAAGATGTTCCTTTTCTCTTGTTACTATGGTGGTATAGCCGCCTGCGCGGTGCATCGCGGCCTTCTTGCCCTGCTCAATCGAGTCCCGAAGAATCGTCAGATCCGGAGCAATGTTGTCCGGGCATACAAGCTCTCCTGTTTCCAACTCCATTTCGTAGCTCTCAAGCACCGCACGCGCAATGTTGACGCGCGATTTCATGCTGAGATGGCAATGTGCCGTGAACATCTGAAGAAGCGAATACCAGGGGCTTCCGTGGCGTCCCGCGGTCACATATAGAAGCTCTCTCTTCTCGCCGGGCGTCATGTTCGCAACAAAGTTCGTAAGCGCTTTCCCAATCGTGTCGTCCGGGTCTTCCGGCGCGATTCCGTCGAAATACTCCGGGAACAGATACGCAAGATAATACGGAAGCGGATTCAATCCGAGCGTGCGGAACCACTCGCATCCGGTGAAGAGATCCGGCGAGGTGACGCCGTTTTCCCAGTTCTGCACCGTTTTCACGGAGATCCCGAGCGCTCCGGCTATCTCCGCCTGCGTCTTGCCCGCGTCCGCGCGCGAACTGGACCAGACCTGCGCAAACCGCTTGCGCCGCTCTGCCTGATCTTCCGCTTTCATTACGCTCTCGTTCTCCATCGATATCACCTTTTCGCTTATGGGAAAATTCTTACTTGCAATTGCCCTCTGTACATGGTAACATATTTCTTGATTGGCATCATTATAGGTTTGAAGAACTGCTTTGTCAAGACAAATGTGACGCTTTTTCACATTTTCCGAAGATAAGCACTACCGGTCATTTACACCATCCTTGTGGAGAGAGGGACTCTTTATTATGTATCTTATCAGTTGCTGCTCAACCGTTGATTTTTCGGCCGAACACCTTGCTTCGCGCGGAATCCGCTGTATTTCCTTTCATTATGAACTGGACGGCGTTGCTTATGCGGACGATTTCGGTAAGACCGTTCCGTCCGCGGACTTTTATGAAGCGATGCGAAACGGCGCGGACACGAAGACAAGCCAGATTAATATCAATGAATACTATGATTACTTCAAGGGTATGCTTTCGGAGGGGTATGACGTCCTGCACGTGGCATTTTCCAGCGGGCTTTCCGGCTCGATCAACAGCGCACAGAATGCTGCGGCCATGTTAAAAGATGAATTCCCGGAGCGGACCATCTGCATCGTCGATTCGGTCAACGCCTCTGCGGGGCACGGTTTGCTTGTTGACATTGCCGCCGATCTTAAGGCCGAGGGACTGTCTCTTCCGGAGGCCGCCAAGCGGCTTGAAGCCGAGGTTTTGCATGCGCAGGCTTGGTTTTTCACGACAACGCTCAAGTATTTCATCCGCGGCGGACGGATTTCGAAAGCAGCGGGACTGATCGGCGAGACGCTCGGCATCTGCCCTCTTCTGACCATCAATTCCGAAGGAAAGCTTGTTCCGATGGAGAAAATCCGCACCAAGAAGAAGGTTGAACTGGCGCTTGTGGACAAATTTGCCGAGTTCGCGGACTCCGGCACGGATTACGACGGCCCCTGCCACATCTGCCATTCCGACTGCATCGAAGACGCGCAGGCCGTCATTGCAATGATTGAGGCGCGTTTCCCGAAGCTGAGAGGAAAGGTTCAGCTTCACGAGGTCGGTACCATTATCGGAAGCCACACCGGTCCGGGTACCGTCGGTCTGTTCTTCCACGGAAAAGAAAAAGCTTAAACAGCATATAAGATAAAAAATCAGGGGCTGCCGCATGATGCGACAGCCCCTTTCGCGTCCACGAGGGGATTTGAACCTCCGACCTACCGCTTAGGAGGCGGTCGCTCTATCCTGCTGAGCTACGTGGACATATAGAATCAACGCCGTCCGGAATTCCGGACATGCGAGATACACTTATTTTACCGGTCCTAACGGTCGAAATCGACGCGTCCCTGAAGCCATACAACGCCGCGGAAACGCCGGCCGGGCTCGGGAATTCCGAGCAGATCCTTCGCATTTACGCAAAGGTCAAGAATCAGGTTGCTGCATTCCGTTTCCATCAGGTAAATCCGCTCGCCGGTCACGGAATTCGTGCGTTCTTCGAGAGAATGGATGTTCCCGACAATCCGGTATACTTCGCTTTCCATTCCGTACGGGACGAACGACGTGTCAACGATAGAGAAAACATCTTCTTTCTTCATCCGGTCCGAGACGGCGGTATACGTGTCAATCTCGCGAATCGCAAGATGATCGATGGCTTCCTGGTTGCCGTTCTTCGCGGCGGCAACCATTTTGGCGAGCTTCTTCGCTTCTTCGTTGTCCGCAGGGACCGCTTCGGTCTTCAAAGTCGGAAAGAGAATGGTTCCTTCCGAGGCGAGTGCCGCGATCCTTATCGGAAAATGAAACGATGTCTTTCCGCGTTTGCTGACCCGGAGATAATCCACCGCGTTCTGCAATTGGAAAATCAAAGCGACTCCGAGACGGTAATCTTCGCAAAGCGCTCCGTAGGAATCATTTTCACTTTTCTTCTCGATGAATGTTTCCTCGGTGCTCGAAACGAAACGGGGAGTCAGGAAAGGAAAATAATGATCCAGGTGAAAAACATCCTGCTCGTCCATCTGTCCCCGGACAATCACGCCCATCCCGGGGGCATACTCACGAGCGAACTCGACGTACTGGTCGTCAGAGGTCTGGGAAAGCGAAATCATCGCTTTTCGATTCGCATAACGGATTATGTCATCGGTCAGCTTCTGTTCTTCTTCTTTTGTATTGATATTGCTGAAGCCTATGCTTCTTAAATAACTGTGCATTTCTTAAACGAACTTTCTAAATAAAATAATGCGATATTTTAATATCTTGTCTGCGATTCTTTTCTCTGCTCTTTAGGGTTTGCCCGAATTCGATTTTAATATCGTCTCTGAGAGACCCCTGGTTTTGTGAGCGTCATTAAAGCGACTGAATCGCCTCGATGGAAGTCTGCGCCTCCTCCAGAACCTGACGTTCTTCTTCCGAGAGAATGACAAAGGTGTTGCCCTTGATGACTTCCTTCACGTATGTATAACAGCCCTCCCGGTTATGCATGCTCGTCATGATGAAGCCGTCGTTGTCATCATTCAGAAGGCAGAGGCTGTAGCTGAGCTTTCCGCCCATCTCGGCGAAAGCGTCATAACGGTGAATGGCAATTTTCTTGAACGAGGTGTCGCGCGCGTCCTCCAAAAGCTTCACGCGGTCAATTGTATCGTCCAGCCGGTCGTTCAGCGTATCGATCTGCTTAAAGCGGACGAGGAACCTTTCTTCCAGGCTCTTTCCGCTGCTGCCCCGCATAAAATCGCGATAACGGTCTTTAATCTGGTTATACTTGAACACCATAACCATATTAAAGAAGAGCAACAGAAGCAGCATGATCAGTATGGCCAAAATCATGTAGTCGGAGTTTACTCCCAAGTCTTCAAACATATTCTCCTCCAGATTCTCTGTTTCTCTAGTTTATGCCGGGAACCCCGAGAAGGTCCATCAGCCGTTCAAACTCCTCGGCGGAGTAGTATTCAATCTCAATCTTTCCTTTGTTGCGGTCGCTTCTCTTAATGGCAACCTTCGTACCGAGACACCGCTTCAGGTTCTCTTCGTAACGGCGGTATACGGCTTCTTCGGAAGAATTCTTCGCTTCTTTCTCTTTCGGCTTCGCAGGGGTAAGAAGCTTTTTGACATAAGCTTCCGTCTCGCGGGCGCTCATTCCCTCGTCAACCACCTTCTTGGCGGCAGCAGACTGCATCTTGCCGTCTTCAATGGCAAGAAGCGCCCTGGCCTGGCCGGCGAAGATCGTCCCGTCAATCAGCATCTGCTGTACATCTTCCTGAAGCTTCAGAAGGCGAAGCGCGTTGGTTACCGCAACACGGCTCTTGCCTACGCGGCGGGCAACATCTTCCTGCTTCAGCTTGAATTCTTTAATCAGTTTCTGATAAGCAACCGCTTCTTCGACGGCGTTCAGGTTCTCGCGCTGCAGGTTCTCAATCAGGGCAATCTCGAAAAGCTCCTGCGGCTCGTAATTCTTGACAAGAACCGGTACTTCCTTTAATCCGGCCATTCTGGCCGCTCTCCAGCGGCGCTCACCGGCAATGATTTCGTAGAAGTCGCCGTTCTCCCGGACAATCAGCGGCGAAATGATGCCGTGAATGCGGATGGAATCCGCAAGTTCCTTGAGTGCGTCTTCGTCAAAAATCCGGCGCGGCTGATTCCGATTCGGTTCAACCTTGCCGATCGGAAGAAATGTTTCACGTGAAACCTTATCGTCTTTTTTCTGTACGGCTTCCTTTACTTCCCGGTCAAGGCGGTTCGAAATCAAGGATTCCAGGCCCTTTCCGAGTCCCTTTTTAGCTGCCATAAGTAACCTCCGTTAATCCGTTCGTCAGCGAAACGCTTTGTGTTTGCGAACCTTGGCCTTGCGCCCGTCGATTGCGAGAATCTCGCGGGCAAAATTCCGATACGCTTCCGCGCCGGCGGAGCGGCGGTCATATTGCGTAATCGGCTCTCCGTAGCTCGGCGCTTCGGAAAGGCGGACGGACCGCGGAATTACCGTGCGGAATATATGTTCCTGCAGGGTCTGCTGTACATTCTGAATAACCTGGGCGGAAAGACGCGTACGTCCGTCGAACATCGTAAAGAGAATTCCGCCGAACGTCAGATTGTCATTAAGGCGGGTTTGTACCATCTGGACTGTCTCAAGGAGCTGTGACAGGCCTTCGAGCGCATAAAATTCGCACTGGAGCGGACAGATCATTGTGTCTGCAGCACAAAGTCCATTCAGAACAAGGATGTTCAAAGACGGCGGACAGTCAATAACAATATAGTCATACCGCGAAGAAACCTTCTTCAGTTCCTCACGGAGTATATACTCGCGGTCATCCGCGGAAAGCAGCTCGGCTTCGGCTCCGGCAAGATCCACCGTGGACGGAACGACGTCCAGTCCGACGAACGCGGTATGGACAATCGCGTCTTCAATCGGCTTCTCGCCGATCAGCACGCGGTAGGTATTCGCTGCCTCGCGGTTTTTCTCGACGCCGAGCCCGCTCGTGGCATTTCCCTGCGGGTCGATATCAACCAAAAGAACGCTCATGCCGAATTCTGCAAGGCAGGCCGAAAGATTAACGGCCGTCGTAGTCTTGCCGACGCCGCCCTTTTGATTGGAAATTGCAATTATCTTTGCCATAGGTACCTCTTATATCGGTAATAAAGGTGTGCACTCGAAAGTATATCACACTTTCCCGAATAGTTCCACACAAATATGAAATGTTTCACGTGAAACATTTTGTCATTTCAAAAGCGGGGCCTTCATCGGTTTGCCGCCGCCGCGAGGATATTTCGGCGGCGTTTGGGAGGTTTTCTCGATGACAACCATCTTTCTGGGAAGGTCACTCGTGGGAATGTCGTAGTTTAAAACCTCTCCCACGCGTCCGCCAAGTGTTGTAACGGCATAACGGCTTTCCGAAATTTCGGCGTCTGCACCGTCAGCCTTGTAGGAAAGAAAGCGTCCGCCGGGCCTGACAAAAGGAATGCAGAGCTCGGAAAGGGATGCAAGCCTTGCAACCGCACGCGAGACAGCGTAATCGAAAGTTTCCCGATAATCTTCCTTGCGTGATAACTCTTCCGCACGCCCATGAATACAGGATATTGCGGTTAGACCAAGCTCACTGACAACATCTTGTAGAAAAACCACTCTTTTCTGCAACGAATCGAGCAACACGACCTCAAGCTCGGGACAGAATATCTTAATCGGAATGCCCGGGAATCCTGCGCCGGTCCCGATGTCAATCAGACGGGCGTCCTTTTCGCCGCGATATGCCTTAACAAAACATAAGCTGTCAAGCCAATGCTTAACGACAACTTCGTCATAATCCGTAATCGCCGTCAGGTTCATAACCTGATTCTTCGAAACCATCAGCTCATAATAACGGTGCAGCTTCGAAATCTTCTCGTCATCAAAAGGAATCGAAAGGGCGGTCAGGCCTTCCTTAAGCCTTGTGTCATCATACATGCTTACTGCCCTCCTCCCGAAGCATACGCTCCAAAAAGACCAAAAGCACGGATATATCGGCCGGCGAGACGCCGCTGATTCTGGAAGCCTGCCCCACATTTACCGGACGGAACAGCTTTAATTTCTGTCTTGCCTCAAGTCGGAGCGACGGAACCGCATCATAATCAAAGCCCTCCGGGATGCGCCGGTTCTCAAGCTTTTTAAAATGCTCTACCTGCTGCAGCTGCCGCTGAATGTAGCCTTCATAACGGATATTGATAACGACCTGCTCGATGACATCCCCAGGAAGCGGCTTACGGTCCGGGTCAAGCGGAGCAAGACTTTCATAAGAAAGCTCGGGTCTTCGCAGAAGTTCAAGAAGCGATGTCGCCGTATGAATCTCTGCCGTGCCGAGTCCGGAAAGCGTTTTGCAAACCGCTTCGGAAGCCCCGAGGACAACAAGCGAGAGCCTTTCTAACTCATCTTCGATTGCCTGTCTCTTTGCGCAGAACTTCGCGTACCGCTCCTCGGAAACAAGTCCGATCTCATGCCCGATTTCCGTGAGGCGGAGGTCCGCATTATCCTGACGAAGGAGCAGACGGTATTCCGCACGGCTCGTCATCATCCGGTAAGGCTCGTGCGTTTCCTTCGTAACCAGATCGTCAATCAGAACGCCGATGTATGCCTGCGAACGGTCAAGCGTGATGCCTTCCTTCCCCTGCACGTAACGGGAAGCATTGATGCCCGCGATAATACCCTGCGCCGCAGCCTCTTCATAGCCGCTGCTTCCGTTGCTCTGGCCGGCGCTGAAGAAACCGTGAATCTTCTTGCATTCAAGCGTCGGATAGAGCTGCATCGGATTGATGCAGTCGTATTCGATGGCATAGGCATTCCGGACAATCTTCGCATTTTCAAGGCCGCGAACCGAACGGTACATTGCAATCTGAACTTCTTCGGGAAGGCTTGACGACATGCCGGACAGATACATTTCGTTCGTGTATTCTCCCTCCGGCTCAATAAATATCTGGTGTCGGTCCTTCTCCGGGAATTTCACAACCTTGTCTTCTATCGAAGGGCAGTACCGCGGCCCGGAGCCCTTGATGTCGCCGGAGAAAAGCGGCGACCGGCCGATGTTCTCACGGATAATCCGGTGCGTTTCTTCGTTCGTATAAGCAAGGTAGCAAAGCGCCTGTTCGCGTTCTAATTCTTCCGGTGTGTTCGTAAAGGAAAACGGAACAATCGGGTCGTCCCCGCGCTGCTCTTCCATCGCCGAGAAATCAATCGTCCGCTTATCAATCCGTGCAGGCGTGCCGGTCTTAAAGCGGTACATTTCAATCCCTGCAGCAAGCAGAGAATCAGTCAGATGCGTGGCCCGCGGCGTGCCGTTCGGACCCGTATAAGTGCTGACTTCGCCGAAGATGCATCGTGCGTTCAGATAAACACCCGAGCAAAGCACAACCGCCTTACAGGGATAGATTGCACCGGATACGGTTTTCACTCCGGTGACGCGCTTTGTTCCGTCGGGAAGTTCCTCGTATAGAAGCTCGGAAACCTCTGCCTGACGGAGCGTAAGGTGGGGCGTATTCTCCATCACCGCGCGCATGCAATTGCTGTATTTCTGCTTGTCCGCCTGAGCACGAAGCGAATAAACCGCAGGTCCCTTGGAGCGGTTCAGCATCTTACTCTGGATAAATGCCTTATCGATGTTTCTTCCCATCTCGCCGCCGAGTGCGTCGACTTCGCGGACCAGATGGCCTTTGCTCGTGCCGCCGATATTCGGGTTGCACGGCATCATCGCAATCGTGTCGGTACTGACCATGAAACAGATTGTCTCGCATCCGAGGCGTGCGGAAGCAAGGGCCGCCTCACAGCCGGCATGGCCGGCTCCGATGACTGCCACATCGTAAGAATCGGTTGTAAATTCCGGAATCGTACTCATCTATAGCCCTCTCATTTGCCGAGACAGAACTGCTCAAAAATACGGTTAATCAAATCCTCATCGACTTCTTCGCCGAGAATCCGGGACAATGCACCGTAAGCTCCCATCAGATCAATGGAAAGAAAGTCTTCGGGCATTCCGGCCTGAAGTGCATCAAGCACATGTTCCAAACTCGAAAGCGCTTCAAAAAGGCATTCCTTCTGTCGTTCGGTCGTAATGGCAACCTCGTCGTCCGAAAGAAGCTCGCCTGAGAAGAACATTCCCGAAATCTTCTCGCGGAGTTCACTAAGACCGCTTCCGTCCTTAGCGGAAACCGGAAGCACTTCTGCGTCAACGGAAACCTCCGAAAGGAAGCTCCGGACATCGTCCGCTGTCGTCACGCCTGGAAGGTCCGACTTATTCAGTAACGCAAGAACGCGTGCATTCTTCCTGCCGAGAAGGGCTTCGCGGTCCCTTTCGTCAAGCGGCATCGAAGCGTCCGCGACGAAAAGAATCAGATCGGCTTCTTCGGCCTGTTCGCGCGCTTTTCTGACACCGATTTCCTCGACCGGATCATCGGTACTCCGGATACCCGCAGTATCCACAAGAATCAGCGAAATCCCGTTCACGCGAATTTCTTCGCTTAACGTATCGCGTGTCGTCCCCGCAATATCCGTAACAATGGCTCGGTCCTCGTCAAGAAGCGCGTTCATCAGGGAACTCTTGCCGACATTCGGCTTTCCGAGAATCACGGTACGGATGCCTTCGCTCATCATGCGACCGTCTTCCGCAGACTGAATCAGCCGGCGGATCTCCGCGCATTGCACGGTAAGACTGCCGCCGAGTTTCTCACGGAAGCCTTCCAGCGTATAGTATTCCGGCTGGTCAAGCGCAGCCTCGATTTCCGCAACGGCATTCAGAATCTCCTCGCGGATTAAAAGGATGCGGGCACGGAGCTTGCCGCGGAGCTGCTTTACGGAATTACGGAGCGCGAGGTCGTTCTTCGCGGAGATAATCCCCATCACGGCTTCCGCCTGGGAAAGGTCAATCCGGCCGTTTAAAAACGCCCGCTTTGTAAACTCTCCCGGTTCTGCCAGGCGTGCGCCGTTTGCAAGAACAAGCGAAAGAATCTGTTTTGTTACAACGATTCCGCCGTGGCAGTCAATTTCAACGGTATCTTCTCTTGTGAAGGTCTTCGGGGCCTTCATGTAAAGAAGCATGACTTCGTCGACAATCCGCCCTCCATCTGCAATATATCCGTAATGAACCGTATGGCTCTCCCAACGCTTCATATCGGGAACCGAAAGATTCTCCTTCTTTCCGACGCGAAACAGGCCGGACGCAATCCGCATTGCTTCCGGTCCGCTGATTCGTATAATGCTGATGCCGCCGGCGGTAAGCCCGGTGGCAATGGCGGCAATCGTGTCGGTACTCATATGTCCCCTTAAAAAACCGGAAGGGAGAAGGAAATCTCATTCCTCTCCCTTCTTCTTTATCAGTTATTGTTGTTGTTCTGTTCTTCCTGTGCCTTCTCGGCTGCCCGCGCTTCCTTGTAGGCTGCGTAATCCTTCATGTAATCCTGGCTGTAATCGCTCGAATTATCATTGTAGCGGGGCTTCGGCGGACGCTTGTTTCCGTATCCGTAGCCGCCCTTATTGCCATAACCGCCGCGGTTATATCCGCCCTTGTTGCCGTAGCCGCCGCGGTTGTATCCGCCGCGTCCGTATCCGCGGTTGCCCTCGTAAACGACGCCCTTCTTCATGGAAACGATAACCTTGCGGTAAGGCTCCTCGCCTTCGCTGTGGGTTTCCACGTACTTATCATTCTGCAAAGCGGAATGAATAATGCGGCGCTCGTAAGGATTCATCGGCTCAAGAGCTACGTTTCTGCGGGTCTTCTTGACCTTGTTCGCGATATTGCGGGCAAGGTTCTCAAGCGTTTCCTTGCGGCGCTCGCGGTAATTCTCGGTATCAAGCTTAATCTTATAATACTGATTGCATACGCGGTTTACGACAAGACTGGTCAGATACTGAAGAGCATCTAATGTCTGTCCGCGCTTTCCGATGAGGGTTCCCATGTCGTCGCCCTCAACGTTAATATAGATATTGCCTTCCTCTTCCTCAACATATGCGGAGATTTCAGCAGTGAAACCGAGTTCGGAAAGAACCTTACGGATAAAATCGACTGCCACTTCGGAAGGAACTTCGCCGGAAACCGGAGCAACCGATTCCGCTACTTCGCCGATTGCTTCCGCAACCGCACTGCTGAGTTCCGAAACGGCATCTGCAACCGTTACCGCAATTTTGCAGGTCTTGAAGAGTCCGAGGAAACCGCCCTTGTCCTCTTCGATTACTTCATATACGAGTTCATCGGCAGCAATTCCGAGTTCGGCCGCGGCAGCGGTTTTCGCTTCGTCAATCGTCTTGCCGGTATATTCTTTGACTGCCATGATTATTCATCCTCCTTCTTCGCATCGTCGGCATCATCATTACGGAACAGGTTCGCAATGGCCGAGATGTTGGATTTTCCTTCGGCGGCGTTCTTCGCAATCTCGTCGCGCTTCCGGTCGGAAACCTTCTGCGCAGGACGGCGGTCGTTGTCTGCCGCTTTCTTATTGTCACCCGAGCCGGAGAAACCGGCAATGGTTTTCGTGCTTGTCTTGGCAATTTCGGACATTTCGTTTCCGCGGGATACAACACCCATCTTCTTCATGCGCTCGGTTTCCTTCGCCTCGTTCGCGGCAACGATATCATCGATGCTGATCTTATCAAGACGTTTGTTGATGGCTGCCTGCTGCGCAATGGAAACAGCGGAGTTCATAACCCAGTAAATGCCTACGCCGAGAGGCAGAAACACGCAGAAGATACCGGAGATAACCGGCATGATCTTCATCATTCCTTCCATGCCGCCGGCCATATTGCCTGCTTCCTGGTTTTTCGAGTCCTTGTTCTTCTGTAAGGACATGGAAAGCTTCGTCTGCAGATACTGAAGCACCGCGGCAAGTATCGGAATCAGAAGCATCGGCGTCAGCTTCCAGCCGGGCGGATCCAGTACGCTGTACTTCCCGAAGAAGCTGTTAACCTGAAGCACTTTTTCTTTTGCTTCGCTGACCTCGGACCGGTTAATGAAATTCTGAAAGGCTTCCGTTTTTACGAGAGCATTCCAGTTCTTGTAACTGTCGTCCTCAATCTTGGTCTCGTTGACCTTATCTTCTTTGTAAATCGGTTCGCCGCCGAGAAAACGATCCCATGCGGAAGTGTTAAGCACGGAAAGCGCGTCAATCAGCTGGTCTTCGTTCCACTTCTTGGCTTTTCTGGTGCTGCTGTCCCGGATGGATGCCTTCTCGTAAGAAAGCAGCTCCTTAAGGGCGTCCGTATAATTTTCGCTGAGTTCTTCACCGCCGGCAACTCCCTGCATAAAACTCTCGGAAATCGGGCGATACATGTCCTTTACCGAAGAAACATACGAAGGAATCGCATAAATTACGCGGTACAGGGCAAAGATTATCAGAAACATCAGAATCAGGGGAAGGCATCCGCCGAACGGGCTTGTGCCGTACTTGCGGTAGACCGCCTGCTGCTCTTCCGTCATGCGCATCATCGCATTCCGGTCGCTCCGGTCAACCCCGCGGTATTTCTCCTGAATGGCCCGGATCTCCGGCTGCATCTTGGCGGAAACCTTGGCCGTGCGCTGCTGCTTGATCGTAAGAGGAAGCATCAGCATTTTGATCACTATGGTGAAGAGTACGATACATAAAGCAATGTTCGGAACTCCCATCCACTCGACCAAATGGTAGATAAGATTCAGAATCTTACCTAAAATCCAGGCAAACGGCGAAAGAATGCCGGTCACCTGGCCCAGAAATATAAAATTCATGAATGGTCCTCCTAATTAAGGTACGGGATCGTATCCACCCTTATGGAAAGGATGGCAGCGGAGAATCCTCCTTACGGCAAGATAGCTTCCTTTGATGGCTCCGTACTTTTCAATGGCTTCCATTGCATATTCGGAACAAGTGGGCGTATAGATACAGGTGGACCTTCCCTTCAGCCCGGACAGATACTTACGATAAAAACGAATTAAACCAAGTAATAAGAATTTCATAATACGATGTTATGGAGCTGCGCCAAATGCGACACCGCATCGGCAATCTCCTGATAGGTTCTGCCCTTTGCCGTTCCTCTTGCAATGACGACGAGATCCAACCCGATGTTGAACCGGTC